>JAVBQM010000063.1:0-15106 GCA_031549065.1 Candidatus Gastranaerophilales bacterium
TAATTCAAAAACCTGAACAACCGGCTCAACCGCCTGTTGAAAAAGCCCCTGAAGAACCTAAGGCTCAGGCACAACCAAAAACTCCGGCTCCGGAAGTTAAACCGGCCGTGCAACCTCAAAATGTAGTCGATCTTGCAAGAGTTAATCAAGGATTAAATTCTGAAGATTTAAACCAACAAACAGAAATAATTACAAAAATTGCACAAATAAGCCAGGCTGATCCTTCAATTTCGCTTCAATTGGTTGATAACCAAGTAATGCAAAATTTGGCAGCAATTGTTGTTAAAAATACAGACCAATTGCCTGGCCCGACAGATGCGCAAATCAAAGCAGCTCAAAAACTTCAAAAAGGCCAAAAATTAGACCCTCAAGAGGAACAATTGATTGCAGAATCATCACCAAAAGAAGTTGCCGAGAAAAACAAAGTGTTCGCAATGTATACACTTGCAATGCTTCAAAAACTTCAAAGAGATGAAGTCGACCAATACAACGCACGACAAGAAGGCAACGCAGTTCCAATGGTTCCTATCAACGCTTTGACAGGCTTTAATGAAATTGCGACAACAGTTCAAACAAGCGCAATTCCTGTTGTAAAAATTGCCGGCATCCAAGCAATTTCATATATTGCAAGACCCGAAGACACCCAAGCAGTGCAACAATTCTTAGCGCCATTTGCAGCTGATAAGAATGAAGAAGTTAAGCAAACAGCACAAGAAGCAATTGCCAAATTACTTAGCACGCCAGCACCGGAAACAAGCGCACCGACAAAAACAGCATAATATTTTAAGCACAATACAAATGATAACAAAATAAAGGGAAACAAAATTGTCTCCCTTTTTATTTTAGAATTTTTTTAATCCATCAAAATTTGTTGAATTTCAACTTCAGGTTTGCCCAAAACTCTTACAAGTTCAAGCACAGAAGCTTTCATTTGGCATTTTTGTGATGATTTATTAAAAAAGTCTTTATAAAAACAACCCTCACAATTGCAGCCGCGCTTGTAACATTCCATTGCAGTTGTAGTCCAACGTCTGACCGCAACAGCGCGCCCAAAATCTCTACTTTTTAGCACTATATGAATTCTCCTGATTTTCTCAAGCCAATGACACCCAACATGAAGGGATGTTTTACCACCTAAAACAACCGAAGCCCCTTACTTTATTGGATTTAATAACATTAAGTAGTGTAATTACTTAACTTATTCACTCAGAAAATTAAAACTTTGTTTTATTTCCCTCGTTCATTTTATTATAGCTTCTATAAATCGCTTATCAAGCCTTTTTCGGGGTAATCATAACATTTCTAAACAAACCCGTAATCCCTTACAAATCCAGTGTTTACAAGGGTTGAAGCCTGTTTTTTCAAACTATGACATGGTTTCCATGATTTACTACATGCAAAACCCATGCCATGCGCATGTTTCCATGATTTCAAATGTGTGTTCAAATCGTTAAGTTGTGTAAAGATTGTGCCTTTTAAAGATTTTAAGGCATGCCTTAAGGTGTAATTCCGGGTTTTAAAATTCCTAGAATTTCCTGTAAACGGGGTTTGTTGTTTAAATGAAGATAACCGATAACAGCCTCAAAAGCTGTTGCGGCGCTGTGAATTGCGGGGTCACTTTTTTTGTTTGCCCCAAGAGGAAGGTTGCGCGCTCGTTTTGCAAGTTCAAGTTCTTCAGGGGTAAGATGCGGTTCAATATCGCGCATAAACTGTGCTTGGGCGGCAGCGTTCACAAATTTTACGTTGAAACGGTGGAGCTGCTTTTGGTTTTGAGTGTAATTTATGATAATTTCGCGCACAAAAAGCTCCCAAACAGCATCACCAATATGAGCGCAATGTTTTAAATTATATTCAATCATAACAACTCATGTTTAAATTTTTTGTTTCCGTTGGCATAATCGGCCACAATATTACCGATTCCGCGCAGCTTATATTTATAAATTGTAAGCCCACTAAGACCCACAGGGCCGCGCGCATGTGTTTTATTGGTGGAAATACCCACCTCTGCACCAAAACCGTATCTAAAGCCGTCTGAGAAGCGTGTGGAGCAATTATGGAAAACGCCGGCGCAATCAATATCATTCATAAAACATTCGGCATTTTCATTGTTTGCGGTAATAATGCTGTCTGTGTGATGCGAACCGTATTTATTGATGTGTTCTATTGCCTCGCTTAAACCTTCAACAACTTTAATTGCAGCCTTTTTTTCGCTAAATTCAACACCCCAAAATTCTTCGCCCTCGACAATTTCAATGTCTGCATTAATTAAAGCATTTTTTAATTCGTCAAAATATGGAAAATTTTTGTGGATTAAAATTGTTTCAACTGCATTGCAGGCGCTTGGGTATTGAATTTTGGCGTCAATGCAAATTCTTTTTGCCATTTCTAAATCGGCACTTTCATCGACAAAAATGTGGCAAACGCCTGAAGCATGGCCCAAAACGGGAATTTTTGTATTTTGCTGAATATATTTTACAAGTTCATTTGAACCGCGCGGGATAATTAAATCAATACAATCTTCGCATTTTAACATTTCAGCCACATCTTCGCGAGAATGCAAAAGGCTTACGACATTTCCCGCGCCGAATTCATTAAGAGTATCTTTGATTATTTTTGCAATTTCGTTGTTCGTAAAATTAGACTCCTTGCCGCCTTTTAAAATCACAGAATTACCCGTTTTAATTGCGAGCGCTGAAATTTGGCTTATAACATCCGGCCGTGCTTCAAAAATCACTCCTATAACGCCTATCGGACAGCTTATTTTTTCCAAAACAAAATCATCATCCAGTTTTTTTCGCCAAAAAACGGTGTTTATAGGGTCTTCGAGATTTATAATGTCATAAATGCCCTGAATCATATCGCGCATTTTGTTTTCATCAAGTTTCAAACGACCATAAGTTGCGCTTGAAATCTCCCCGTTTTCAACAAGTTTTTGTGCTGCTTCTAAATCTATTTTATTGGTAGCGTAAATATTTTCTTTGTGCGCTTCAATGTTTTTTGCTATCGCATTTAGCATTGAATTTCTTTCTTCAACGCTTTTCCTGGAGAGAGAATGTTGAGCCTTTTTTGCCTCGCATGCCATTTCTTTTATGTTCATTTTTGTCCTTGCTCCTAAAGCTCTTAAAGAATAACCAAATTATCTTTTGAAATTACATCGTCACTCGTTTTAAATCCGAGTATTTCTTCGATTTTATCCGAATGTACGCCGAGAATTTTTTTCGCATCATCACTCGAATAGTTCGTTACGCCGCGTGCGATTTCAGCGCTGTTATCATCCAAAATTGAAATTACATCGCCCTCTTCAAATTCACCTTCAAGCGCTATGACGCCTACAGGGAGAAGACTTTTGTTATTTTGCACAAGTGCAACCTTGGCGCCCTCGTTAATTTTTACTGCTCCGGGAATGTTTGTAGCATAGGCAATCCAGCGCTGTTTTGAGCGTAAGGTTTTTTTGGACAAAAATTCCGTGCCTACACCGGCTCCTGAAAAATAATTGGAAAGTACACCGTCTGTTTTACCGTTTAAAATTACGGCTTTGCCGCCTGAATTTGTTACAACTTTTGCGGCAAGAATTTTTGTTATCATTCCTCCGCGTCCGCCTTCTGACGCGCCCGAGGCCAATCCTTCAATTTCAGGTGTAATTTCTTCAACAACACTAATTAATTTCGCATCATCAAACTCTTTTGGGTTTTTATCAAAAAGCCCGTCCACATCAGACACCATAACAAGTAAATCTGCATCAAGCTTGCTTGCTACAAGAGCCGATAATTTGTCGTTATCTGAAAATGCTACATGCTCCAATTCGCTTGGGCAAACAGCGTCGTTTTGATTGATAATCGGAACTACGCCAAGCTCAAGTAAACGATGAAGGGTGTTTCTTAAAGATAAATATTTATGTCTGTTCGAAAAGTCTTCTTCTGTTAATAAAATTTGCGCTACGGTAATGTTGAATTTTTCAAAACAATCTTCATAAATTTTCATTAAAAGCGATTGCCCGACACTTGCTGCCGCTTGTTTATCAAAGAGAGAATTTTTTGAATTAATGCCAAGCTTTTTCGCGCCTAAACCAACGGCTCCTGAGGTTACAACAATAACTTCATCGCCATTGTGCACAAGGCCCACTATCTGTTCAATAAAGGAATTCACGCGCTCTGCGGCAATTTCGCCATTTTCATTGCGCAACACATTCGTTCCGAATTTTAAAACAATTCTTTTTCCCATTGTTTGATTTTAGCATAAAGTGCGGGGTTTGGACGAATGAAAAGATTGATTTGTGCCTATAAATTTATATTTACAGCAGCAAATATACTGCTAGCATCAGTAGCGCCTTGTTCCAATAATTCTTTTACTCTGTTGTATTTTGGGTTATAGCTACCAAGGTCGAATCCGGATTCGACCTCTATTGCTATTGAAGTTATATCATCACCACTGAGCAATGGCTTTCCTTTGTCGTCTTTTGCGTCAATCATTGGCTTAATTAAGCTTCTTGTATCCCTCGAACCACAGTTCATAGCTATAGATTTTATGTTTTTACCGCTAAACTTTTGTTTTCCTTCATCATCCTTCGCGTCCATCAACATATGTATAAATTCTAATCCGAATGAACCATGTTGTGTCAAACGGCCTATAGCGTCACCGTTAAACCTTTGTTTTCCTTCGTCATCCTTTGCTGCTGACAGTGTTTTAAATAAAGTTTGTGTGTCTTGGTCTTTGTATGAGCCTATTATAAAAAATATTTCATTATCGCCATACCTTTGTTTTCCTTCGTCATCCTTTGCTTCCATTAACGCATCAAAAAGTTGTCTTTTTTCTTCCGTGTCTATTTTACCTAACATGTCTTTTATATAAACGGTATGAGAGAACCTTTGTCCCCCTTCATCATTTTTTGCATTAATTAATGTTTGCAAAATTGCTTGTTTTGCAGGGTCACCGGCGGCTTTTCCCAGTATCGATAGTGTTTCTCCAAAATCAAACTTTTGTTTAGCTTCAGACAACATATTTAATACATTTTTTCCGCTAGGTTCGCCGGCATACTTCACTATGGTGGCTGTTTCTTCACTAAGAGCGCCAAAAGACAGCGTATCTTTGTGCAATGTTTTAGCGTAAGACAGAGGAGCCGTTTTTATCGGGGCGGATGTTCCGCCTAGCCCTTCTTTTCTCGAAATTACACTAAAATTACCAATGTTTTGTACTTTCATATACCTGCTCCAATCTCTTATTTAAAAATAAATTGCTACAAACTACAAAACTGCTAAAAAAATAAGTTGCTATAGTTATCATTTTCCCCATGCTTCTAACTTAAGATATTTCCATTTTCGCTTAAAAAACTTTAATAAAATTATTTATTACAATAAAGGTATTTTAACGTTGGCATGGCCTTCGCCAGATTTACAAGAGACCTTTAAGATAAATTAAGAAATGTAATTGTAAAACTTTTGTTAAGTTGAATTCTTATTCATAAATCCTTTAAAAATAGGATGATAGAACCCGTCTACAAATGTAAAATGTAAAAGAATAGGATAAGAGTTTGCCCTCATGTGACCCTTTGATTTAATATAGATAGACGGGCTTACAACAAAAATTTGCTAAACCCAAACGAGGAAAAATTGTTAGAAAACGGCTACATTCAGATATATACAGGTGACGGTAAAGGTAAAACAACAGCTTCTTTAGGGCTCGCTCTGAGGGCTTTAGGCCACGGCTGGAAAGTTTTAATTATCCAATTTACAAAAGGCGACAAAGGAACAACTTATGGCGAAATCGCTTCATCAGGTCGTTTTAATGACAACCTTGAAGTTGTTCAGTGCGGGCTAGACAGAGTTTGCTATTCGCACAACCTTAATATGGAAGATTACAAAGAAGCCAAACGCGGTTGGGAAGTTGCCAAAGAAGCAATTAGAAGCGGCGAATACGGGCTTATTATTCTCGATGAAATCAATATTTGTATTGACATGGGAATGTTAAAATTGTCAGATGTTAAAGCGGAACTTATGAACAAACCGAGAAACTTGGAAATTGTTCTGACAGGAAGACGTGCACATCAGGAACTTGTGGCTATGGCCCATTTGGTAACTGAAATGCAGCCTGTTAAACACTATTTTGACATCGGCGTGATGGCTAGGAGAGGTATAGAGTACTAAAGAGTACAAAAACGTGCGATAATGAAATTGAGGCGCGTAACTAGATTTTAATGGGGAAATGGGAGGTTACACTCCCTTTTTTTTATGAGCGAAATGAAAAACTTACGTAACTTGTGTTGCGTTGTTTTTCAGAAGCGAGTCTGGAGGATGTGAGCCCGTGGCGGGGCGCAGAGAGCGCCACGAACAGGGCGATACTGGACTATGGCGGCGTAAGAGTTTTCTTATGAAAACTCAACAGGAGCTTAAACGCTATATCCATGCTAAAATATAAAGGCAATTTTAGAGGATATTATGGCGCAAGATTTAGCAACAACTTATAACGCACATGAAACGGAAGAAAAAATTTATAAATTCTGGGAAAACGGTGGTTTTTTCAAAGCTGATGAGAAAAGCGCAAAACCGCCCTATTCAATTGTTATCCCGCCGCCGAATGTAACGGGCGTTTTACATATGGGCCACGCACTTGATGGCACCTTGCAAGATATTTTAATTCGCTATCACCGTATGGCAGGCTATGAAGCGCTTTGGCTTCCCGGTTGTGACCACGCCGGAATTGCGACCCAAAACGTTGTTGAAAAAGAATTGGCGCGCGAAGGCAAAGATCGTCACGAACTCGGGCGCGAAGAATTTTTGAAAATTACTTGGGATTGGGCAAATTCCCACCGTTCTAAAATCCTCGGGCAATTTAAAAAGCTCGGTGCGAGTTTTGATTTGTCGCGCGAACGCTTCACGTTAGATGAAGGTTGCTCGGCTGCGGTCAAAAAAGTTTTTGTGGATTTATATAATAAAGGGTTGATTTATAAAGGCGCATATATTGTAAATTGGTGTCCCCGCTGTCAAAGTGCTATTTCTGATATTGAAACGGAATATGAACAGGAAGACGGCAAACTGTGGGAAATTTCATACCCGCTGAAAGATGAACTTGGCGCTATTGTTATAGCTACAACCCGCCCTGAAACTATGTTTGGCGATGTTGCGATTGCTGTGAACCCTAACGATTATAAATACAAAGATTTAATCGGCAAAACCTGCATAATGCCTTTAACGGCGCGAGAAATTCCTATTATTGCGGATGAATATGTCGATAAAAGTTTCGGGACAGGCGCGCTTAAAATTACACCGGCACATGACCCCAATGATTTTGAAATCGGCAAAAGACACAATTTGAAACCTATTTGGGTAATTGATGAACAAGGCAAAATGATTAAATGCGCCGAAGTTCACCCCGAATTGCACGGCCGCGACCGCTATGACGCGCGCGAGCGCGCAATCAGAATGCTTTCTGATCATCAAGTTTTAGTAAAAGTCAGAGACCACGCGCATGCCGTGGGTAAATGTCAGCGCTGTAACACAACGATTGAACCGCTTTTAAGCGAGCAATGGTTTGTTAAAATGGAGCCGCTAGCGAAAGTTGCAACCGAAAAAGTAAAAGACGGCACGATTAAATTTGTTCCAAACCGCTGGGAGAAAAATTATTTAATGTGGATGGAAAACATCCGCGATTGGTGCATTTCTCGCCAACTTTGGTGGGGTCATCAAATTCCCGCTTATTATCACAATAAAACCGGTGAAATGGTTGTAGCACTTGAAAATCCTGACCCAAGCAACTATACTCAGGACAAAGATGTTCTCGACACTTGGTTTTCAAGCGGTTTGTGGCCTTTCTCGACCATGGGTTGGCCAAACACTGACGCTGCGGATTTTAAAAAGTTTTATCCGACAACAACACTTGTTACGGGCTTTGACATTATTTTCTTCTGGGTAGCAAGAATGATAACCATGGGCCTTGAATTTACAAATGAGGCGCCATTTTCAACCGTTTATATCCACGGCCTTATCCGTGATGAACACGGTCAAAAAATGTCGAAATCCAAAGGCAACACAATCGACCCTGTTGAAATTATCGAAAAATACGGCACAGACGCCCTTCGTTTCACGCTAACAAGCCTTTCCACCTTTGGCGGACAAGACATTAAATTGAGCGATGAAAGATTCGAATATGGCAGAAATTTTGCCAATAAAGTTTGGAACGCTTCAAGGTTTGTGTTGATGAATCTTGAGGGCGAGCCAAAACAAGGTTTTGGCGAGCTTAATATGGCGGATAAATGGATTTTAACCCGCTTGAATGAAGTTGCAAAAGAAGTAAATGAAAACTTCAAAAACTTCCGCATAGGCGAAATCGCGCATATTTTATACGATTTCTTCTGGAATGATTATTGCGACTGGTATATTGAACTTTCTAAAATTCAGAAAAACGAGGCGGTTTTAGTGCATGTGCTTGATTATACTTTGCGCTTGCTGCACCCGGTTATGCCTCACATAACAGAAGAAATTTTCCAACTTATGCCTGCGCGCGGTACAAAGGCAATTATGATTTCCGATTACCCGCAATATGACGCTAAACAAGATTTCCAAGCAGATAAAAAGCAAATGGAACTTGTGTTTGAAGCGATACGTTCTTTAAGGAACTTGCGCTCGGGCTTTAATATTCCTGTTTCAACCGCAATAAATGTAAAAATCCTTGGAGAGAGGGCGCTCTTTGAACCAATCCTTCCTTACCTAAAACGCCTGGCAAAAGTTGAAAATGTTGAATTTATAACAGATGACAGCACTGTTGAAAAACAAAGTGCCAGTGCGGTTGTTGGTAATTCTAAAATAATTGTTCCGCTTAAAGGCTTGATTGATCTTGAACAAGAAATTGCACGCCAGAATAAAAAAATCGAGAAGCTTGAAGTTGAAAAACGTTCTTTGTCGGGCCGAATGAGTAACGAAAAGTTTGTCGCAAGCGCGCCAAAGGAACTTGTGGAACAAACCAAAGCCAGAATTGAAGAAATCGAAAGTGCAATTAATTCAATTAACGAGCTTTTGGAAAGATTAAAGTAACTTTACAAACCCTTTAAAGACATGGGTTTTTATGCCAAACTAAAATAATGGGAAAGTCAAAGAAAAGGATTTTGCACAAAACCAATTCCTCAATTTTTATGACCCGCGAAGGCGCAGTAAATAAGGTTTTGTCTATTATATCAAGCAAAAAAAATGATAGAGTTGAGGCGCATAATATTATCACGCTCTTCGGGCTTGAGGCTGAAGAATTATCCGAGGCCGGAGTGGATTACGAAAATTTAAAAGCGCTTGAATTTTAAAATATTAAAGCGCTTGTGCGTTTAATCCTCTTCAACCGGTATAGGTACCGGTTTTGGCGCAGGTTGTTCTGTGCCGCCAAAAGGTTTTTTCGGTGTTGAAGGAGTTAAAGAGGGCAAAGGCGCGGTTTGCGAGTTTTGCCTTATTGTGTCGTTGATACTGTGTGCCTGGTCTCTTCCACCGGTAGCGCTTGGCGTTGTTGTGCCGCTATCAGCAGGAGCGCCTGTGGTTGCAGGGGCGGTGTATTCTACAGCTTCCCCGCCTTCTAAAATTTCTTGAGGTTTTTCTTCAACTTCTACAGAACTTTTTGCAAGCGAGCTTTCAGGGTAATCAAACACTGAATTTGGGAAGCTTTGAACGGCAACCCTCATATAATCTGCCCAAATTCTTGCAGGAACCGTACCGCCTGTTATTCCGCCAAGTTTTGAGTTGTCGTCGTTTCCTACCCAAACACCCGTGACCAAATCTGGGGTATAGCCCACAAACCAAGCGTCGCGGTAGCTGTCTGTAGTGCCTGTTTTTCCTGCCGCTTCACGGCCGATTTTAGCGCCTTGACCTGTTCCCATTTCGATTACTTTTTTAAGCATAGATGTCATTTCGGCTGCGGTTTCATAGCCCATAACCTTAATAATTTTTGGGCCTGAATTTTCATAAATCACCACTCCACGGGAATTTTCAACTCTTTCAACCGCGAAAGGTCTTACTTTAAAACCACCGTTAGCAAAAGCGCCGTAGGCAACAACCATATCATAAAGCTTTACGCCGTTTGAACCTAAAGCAATTGTCATATCATTTTGCAAAGGTGTTGTAATGCCCATATCGCGCACGACCGAAATTACTGTGCTCGGGCTTACTTTTTGAATTAATTTTACTGCGCAAACGTTCGAAGAAACAGCAACTGCAAGCCAAGCCGGGATTCTTCCGCGATACTTATCCCCATAATTTTTAGGTTTCCACCCTCCGACTGTAATTGGTGTGTCTTCAAGTATATCGTTTGCTTTTAGCCCTTGCTGAATTGCTGCTGCGTAAACAAAAGGTTTAAATGATGAACCCGGGGGGCGAATTGCGTTTGTAACCCTGTCATATTGGCTTGATTCGTAATTTTTACCGCCTACATAAGCGAAAATTTTGCCCGTTGTTGGAGAAAATGAAAAAAGCGCCGCCTGAGTGACGTCGCGCGTTAGCCCTGCATTCCTTAAATCGTTTACCAAAGAATCTTGCGCGGCCATTTGCGTTTTATAATTCACGGTTGTGTAAATCTTTAAGCCGCCTTGTGAAATTTCTTGTTCATCAAACCCTAAATAATCAAGCTCTGCAAGAACATAATCTACAAAATAAGGGGCTTTATTAAATGAATAAAGCCTTGGTTTTGTGTTTAAATGCAATTTTTCCTTAATGGCTTCTTTATACTGGGCGCGTGTTATGCAACCCATTCTGTACATTCTTTTTAAAACCCAATCTCTTCGTTTTAAGGCAGCATCCGGGTCATTAAAAGGCGAATAAATACTCGGAGCCTGAGGAAGACCGGCAATTAAAGCCATTTCCCCAAGTGTTAATTGGTCAAGAGTTTTATCAAAATAAGTTGTTGAAGCGCTTAAAACGCCGTATGTGCCTGCGCCTAAATAAACCGCGTTTAAATACATTTCAAGAATTTCATCTTTAGAAATGGTTTTTTCAATTCTATGTGCGATAACAAGCTCTTTAATTTTTCTATCAAATGTGCGTTCGTTTGAAAGGAATAGAATTCTTGCAAGCTGCTGTGTGATTGTGCTTCCGCCCTGCTTTAATTTTCCCGCTTGAATATTTGCCAAGAATGAACGAATCAAACCAATCGTGTCGAAACCGCGATGATGATAAAAATTCTTGTCTTCGGTTGAAATAATCGCTTCTTTAAGAGGTTCCGGAATGTCTTTAATTGAAACGTGTTCAAACTTAAATACCGTAAAGGTTTTAATGATTTCACCGTCTTCAGAATAAATACTTGTTACGGGGTTTGGTTTAATATCATCAAAATTACTAATGGGTGGAAGTGACATTAAATAAAGGTTAAAAGCAACAACCCCGGCAAAGAGGCCTGCAAAAATCATCATAAAAAAGTAAAGAAAAAAACTCTTTTTCTTCTGCTTCTTCGCTCCTTTGGTTGTGTTTTTGTAAGTTGGTTTTTTACTCTCTCTCATGCCAGTATTCTATTATTAATAACTGTAATTTGCAAGAATGTTAACTTAGGCTCCTGAGGGCATCTCGGCCCGAGGCCTCAATTGTCCTATACCCGCTGAGGGCATCACCGACCCCGTAAGGCTTACGCCAACGGGAGTCGCGTCGTCGCCATCGTAGTGCCCGCCACCCGCTCCTCGCGGTCGTTTTGGCACCGGCTTACGCCTTCCCGTAAACCCTTAAATAATTCCAATAACTTGCAAAGATTTTTTTGACATAACTCTGCGTTTCGGGGAATGGTATTCTTTCAACAAAATCGTCACAATCACCTTGGAAAAAATCTTCCTTCCACTTAACAACATTTCCCGCGCCGCCGTTATAGCTTGCAAGCGCGAACATTTCGTTCCCCTCGAATTGACGAACAAGCATTCTGTAATATTTTGAACCCAGATAAATACTATACATAGGTTCGTACAATTTAGAAGTGTAGAAACTATCTGGGTCGAGGAATTTACCTGTAGCGGGCATAATCTGCATAAGGCCCAAAGCACCTGTAGAGCTTTTAATTAAAGGGTCGAAGGTGCTCTCTTCTTTCATAATCGCAATTACCATATAAGGGCTCACATTGCTGTTTTCAGCCATTAAATTAACAGTTTTTGCCCAGTAAATCGGATAAATTAATTTCCATTTAACATCGTCGCTTTCCGGTTTATTGTCAATTTTTGCCATTGCATTTCGCGCTACGGTAATTGAATAGGAGTTATTATCCTTTACTTTAGCAAGCCAGCTTTTCAAAAATTCATCTTGAATTTTGAAACTCTCAATCGTGTCAAAATCTTGCAGCATAAGAAGTTCATTCAGGTATTTGGATTGAACGGGAAGGGGTAAGATAGGGCCCTGTTCGGGAAGCCTGATAGCTCTTTCCGTTTTAAACTGTTCTTTTTCACGGTTCAGTTTTTCGTTTGAACGATAAGCATAGTAGCTGTCCGGAAAAGTGTCGAAAACTTTTTTAAAAAATTTATCTGCCTGGGTTTTGTCCCCTGTTTTTAAATGAATTTTACCAGCGAAATAAAGGACTTTCGGTGCCGAATTAGCATTTGGAAATCTTGTGTTGTGTTTTTGCGCAATCTTTAGAGCTTCTTTTAGCTGGCCTTTAGAATACAAATCAAAGAAAATTTCCCATAAACTTTCCGGTGCGAAAAACCCTTCCGGGTCTTGTTTGTAAGCCTTTTGATAGCTTCCGATTGCGGTGGCTTTTGGCATTATCTGTGCCTGGTTAAAATAAATTCCCGCCAAAGCAATAGGGTTTTTGACATCTTTCAATAATTTTTCATAAGCCTGGACTTTTGTGGTGCCGGAAATAGTAACAAAGTTTGAAATTGCATCGTTAATTTCTTCGCCGTTTTCTTCTGTTATTGTTTGCAAAGACTTTATAAGAGCCTCACGTGCCAGGTCTTTTTTACCTGCTTTGATGTAAGTTTTTCCCAATAAATACCACTTTTTTTCATTTTGCAAAGGGGTCAATGTTTCAATTGCGTCTTTGAACTTTTCATTTTCATACATCGAATTTGCGAGAATAATTTTCTCTTCGCTTGCTAAATCTTGAGAATTCAGGCGCTCAATGGCGCTTAGTGAGAACCGTCCTTTGGGGGCATGTTCAATATAGTTAAGCAAGAGTTCCGTTGAGGTTTCAGGGTTTTTTTCTTGCCAAAGTTCGCCAAGACGGTAGTTTGCTGCATAGGCAAAATCACTTTTTGGATATTTTTTTTGTAATTGCTTATAATATTTACTTGCAGCGTGGAAATTTTCGCTTTCATAATAAAGTTCGCCTAATTCCCAATAACCCACAGGTTCAAGGCTTTCATCTTTAATTATATGTATGTATTTTTTGTATTTCTTGATTGCAGTTTTTGTATCTTTTAATTCGCGCGCGCAAACCGCCTGTTTGTAAACGGCTAGCGGGTAAACTTTGGCGTTTTTGCCTATTCTGCCGAAATTATAATATGCATTTTGGTAATCTTTGTCCTGCAAAAGGCTTACGCCGTATTTATAGAGTCTGTAAGATTGAGCAGTAGTTGTGTAGCGTCCTTCGCTGAATACCAGCAATAGTAAGCCTAAAATAAGCCCGATAATTGAAATTGCTATTAAAACTCTCTTATCTTTTAAAAATTCCTGCACGATAACATTCTAACAAAAAAACGGCACCCTTTCAAAAAAGACGCCGTTTTTTTATTATTTTTTAACAAATTATAATTTGTTAGCTACCATTAATGTAGTTTCAGCCAATCTTGTTGAATAACCCATTTCATTGTCGTACCAAGAAATGATTTTCACCATGTTGTCGCCGATTGCCATTGTTAAAGCGGCGTCGATTGTTGAAGATTGAGTTGAACCGATGAAGTCGGTTGAAACTAGCGGAGCTTCTTCGTAAGCAAGAATTTTACCGTCAGCCGCTGCTTTTAGGGCTGCGTTTACAGCTTCAGCAGTTACAGGTTTTGAAGTTTCAAATACAACGTCAACAACTGAAACGTCAGGTGTAGGAACACGTAAAGCGAAGCCGTTCAATTTGCCTTTCAATTGTGGAAGAACTAAAGCAACCGCTTTAGCAGCACCCGTTGTAGTTGGAACGATGTTTAGGGCGCCAGCTCTTGCGCGACGTGGGTCAGAGTGGCCAGCGTCAAGAAGTCTTTGGTCGCCTGTGTATGAGTGAGTTGTTGTCATCAAACCTTTAACGATTCCGAATTGCTCGTCAATAACTTTTGCAAAAGGCGCTAAACAGTTTGTTGTGCAAGAAGCCATTGAAATTACGTGGTGTTTAGATGAATCATATTCTTTTTCGTTAACGCCAAGAACGATTGTAATATCTTCGTTTTTAGCAGGAGCTGAAATGATAACTTTTTTAGCGCCGGCTGTGATGTGAGCTTTTGCTTTTTCAGCGTCTGTATAGAAACCTGTTGATTCGATTACAACATCAACGTTCAATTCTTTCCAAGGAAGAACAGCAGGGTCTTTTTCAGCGTAAAATTTGATTTCTTTGCCGTTGATAATCAAGCTGTTGTCAGTTGATTCAACAGTTCCATTAAATCTGCCCATAACTGAGTCATATTTGAAAATGTGAGCAGCATCTTTTGTTTTCAAACCGGGGTCGTTGATTGCTACGTAATTAATTTTGTCAAAAATACCTTCAGCAATAGCAGCACGCAAAGTGTTACGGCCGATTCTGCCAAATCCGTTAATTGCTACGTTTACCATTATTAATACTCCTTTTTTAGTGTAAATCCTACCCTTTTATATTATTACAAACAAAAAATTAAACAACTTAGTATGCAGTGGTCAAAAAAAATATTTTTGCTACTTAATACTAATGAAATGAAAATTCGGCCGATTTTTCTATTAAATTTTAAACATTCTGAACCCTTGCGCACTGCGGGGTTAAATAAAGCTGAAAATAAATCTCGGAATTTACAAAAAAGTGATGTTTTTGAACGCTGCGAAAATGTTTCTCGGCCAAACATCTCTCAAGCTGTTCCATTTAAGGGTTTTACCTGTTCAACTGAAAACTTCGCGCCAAGAAATTTATATGATGTTCCTTGTGCTTCTTGTGGCAATGACACCCTTCTATCGGAGCAGATAGATTTTTTTGCCAACGAAACGAAAGATAAAAAAGGTGC
>JAVBQM010000119.1:0-4401 GCA_031549065.1 Candidatus Gastranaerophilales bacterium
TGCATCATCAATATTAAAAAGAATTTTGGCGTCTGAATTCAGACCTTCAATAAAGCGTACAAAAACTTCGAACATTTGTTCCAACCCGCCGCTGAAAAAGTCGAAATGGTCGCTCTCAAGGTTATTAACGACGGTAAGCGAAGGGCAGTATTTTAAAATTGTTCCGTCTGATTCATCTAGTTCGGCAACAAAATAGGAAGATTTTCCGACTTCGCCATTCGAACCGATTTCAGGAATTATCCCACCGATTGCAAACCCTGGCGCTGCGCCGATTTTACTTAAAATATAGGAGCAAAGCCCGCTTGTTGTAGTTTTACCGTGAGTGCCTGAAAAACCAATAAAATTCGGGTAGTTTTCGGAAATAATTTTCAAAACATCCGAACGGTGAAGAATTTCAAGCCCACGCCTTTTGGCTTCAGCAAATTCAGGGTTATCCTCTTTAATAGCGGTTGAAAGGACTATTTTAACATCGCCCTCGGGAACGTTTTTTGCGTCATGGCCTATTGAAATTTTAGCACCCAATGAACGCAATTCTTTTAAATATTTACTGTCGTAAATATCTGAACCACTTACCTCCGCGCCTCTTTGAAGAAGAATCTTCGCAAGAGCGCTTTGTCCTATACCACCTATTGCAATAAAGTGAAACGAGTCTGTGGCCACTATATCGCCTCGCTTGATACATCGCACACACCGTGTACGGTTTTACCCCAGTCCATGGTTTTTTTGGTGAAAAGAATCTTTAGAATTATAAAAGGAACAAGCGGAATCCAGCAAATCATCATATAAACCGAAGTTACAATCGCCTCCCAGAACGCTTTCAGACAGTTATAATGGCTATATTTATACAAAGAATAAGTGAAACTTACGGCAAAGAAAATCACAACACCTATAATAAGCGCGCCGGACGATAAAAGTGTATGGTCAAGGTCTTTTGCGAAACGAAACGCCTGAATAATAACCTCTGCGACAAGCCAGAAAGGCAGAAGAAATTGGAGAATATAGGCAATAAGGTCAAAGCCTGCACGCTTTGAAATTTCTCTTGATGAGAAGACATCGCCCACAAGTTCTAAATAGCGCCTGATTGAGCCCTCTACCCAGCGTCTTCTTTGGCGGACAAGAGCGTTAAAATCAACAACACCTTCTTCGTATACCGTCGCTTCAGGGCAAAACCTTATGTCCCAGCCTTTTATATGCAAACGCGTAGACATATCAAGGTCGTCTGTAATAGTTTCATTGTTCCAGCCACAAATGCTTTCAAGTGCCTCACGCTTAATTAATTCACCATTTCCGCGGAGTTCAACTGCGCCTTTAACGGCGTCGCGTCCGACTTGAACATGGGTATCAAAGGCATGTTCGTTATATTGACATCTTGTGAGGAAATTTTGATTAGGGTTTAAAAGATTCTTGCGCGCTTGAATTGCGCCTACATTGGCAGGTTCAAAATTAATTAACATTTTATTGAGAAAATCCGGTTCAATGCGCGCGTCAGCATCAAGCACAAGCACCGCTTCACCTTTGGCAATTTTAAGTGCATCATTTAAAACCGCAGATTTTCCGGGGAAAGCATCTTCGGGACGAATTAAAAACTTTATATTTTGATGTTCTTTTGCCAGTCTTTCAATAATTTTCGGGGTATCATCATCGCTTCTGTCATCAATTAAAATAAGCTCATAGTTTTCATAATCAAGCTTCAAAACACTTAAGGCGCTGCATTCAATCACTTGCGCTTCATTGTGAGCGGGAATCATAATTGAAATAAACGGTTTATAGTCAAGGTTAATTTCAGGCGGATTTTTGCGCAATTTACGGCGATGGTGTTTGGTTGCAAGGTAGCTGTAGAACATATAAACGGCCATAAAGCTAATAAGAAATACAAACGCCCAAAACGTATCAAAATAGTTTTGAAACACAATTAAAAAGACCAAAAGGGCCGCTATTATTAACAGAAGTGTTATCCGTTCTTTCATTCATCCTCAAAACGTGTTGTGCCTAATTCTACCACAAAAAAAGCCCTCAGGCACACCTAAGGGCTTAAAACTTTAATAAATATTCTATTTATTTACCAATTCTTTGAATTTTTTGCCTGCGCTGAAAGCAGGAACTGTTTTTGCAGCAATTTTGATTTCTTTGCCTGTTTGTGGGTTGCGGCCTGTTCTTGCTGCTCTTTTTCTTGATTCAAAAGTTCCGAAGCCAACAAGCGTTACTTTGTCGCCTTTTGAAACAGACTTTTGGATTGTAGCAATTAAAGCGCCCAAAACTTCACCAGCGTCTTTTTGAGTAACTTTCGCTTTTTTAGCAATCTCTTGTACTAATTCTTCTTTGTTCATGAGAACCTCCTTACTCTTTAATAATTAAGCAAGCCATGCCTGCTTTGGTTCCATGATAGCTATTTTTCAAAAACATGCAAGCACTTAATATTAAAAGCCATTTTGGGTTTGAATAGCTTCGATATTTCTGCTATAATTTGTATATGGAAAAGATTGTCAGGTGGTATGATCAAGATACCCAGATGAGTGCATTTATGGTGCTTTTGGAAAGCTTAAGCCGCGATGTGCAGTGCGAAATTGCGGTTGATATTATGCTCAATATTCCTAAAATCATTGATGCCGGTCTTGATGACTACGTGAATGATATGGGTAATTTCAGCCCAAAAAATTACAGCCGCTGGTATGATTACAACCCCACATTGCACAGCGCAATAGAAGCGATGAAGCAGCTTGATAGTGAACAGCGCCGAATTTTGATTAGCTATATTTCAGATATTATCTTAAGGAATGTAAGCAATATGGACAAAGGAAGTGATAATGGCTAACGTACTCGTAACAGGTTCTTCCGCTGGAATTGGTTTAGCCATTGCAGAACATCTTGAAAATTTAGGGCATAGGGTTTTCAAGACCGGACGACGTGAAATTGCAAACAGCGGCTCGAATTATTTCAGAGCAGATTTAAAGCACAACGAAGAGGTGGCCGAACTTTATGAGGCTGCACTCAGATATTTTGGCGGAATTGATATTTTAATTAATAATGCAGGCGAATATTTGTATCGTAAAGTTGAAGATATGTCGGCTAATGAAATTTACGCCATGGTTGCGCTAAACCTTATGACACCTTACTATATGGCTTCACTTGTTGTGCCGGGCATGAAAAAGCGCAATTGGGGCAGAATTATTAACATAGGCTCAATCTCAGGCGCCGTGGGCGAAGGAGGCGCAAGCCTTTACAGCACCACAAAAGCGGGACTAATAGGTATGACAAAAGCGCTCGCACTCGAATTGGCACAATATGGAATTACAGTTAACACAATTAACCCGGGCTGGGTAAAAACGGCTTTGGCAGCGCAAGAAAACGGTTTTGATGAGGATGAAATTCTGGATACAATACCGCAAAAGCGCTTTATCGAACCGATTGAAGTTGCAAAAATGATACAGTATTTAGCGTCTGATGATGCCAAAGGCATAACAGGACAATCAATTAACCTTTGCGCGGGTTTATCTGTCGGCTGTTAACGCTTAGAAGCACTTAATTTATTTTAAAAATAACGTACCGTAGCCTAAAATTAGCGTGGTTACGATAAAAATTCCGCCCAGAGTGTAAGTCACTTTGTTTAGGCCGTCTTCGGCTGATTTTTGTGATGTAAAAAGCTGGCTGGCCGAACCTATTGAAGCAATACCATCGCCTTTTGGTGAGTGCAAAAGTACCAACAAAATCAACAATAGTGCGGAAATTATTTGAACTGTGTATAAAAATATGACCATTTTTGTCTCCTACGGGAAATAACCTATATAATCAATATTACGATAAAGTTCATCATAATCAAGCCCAAAGCCGACAATAAATTTATCATCAATATCAAAAGCACAGAAATCAGGAGTAACGGGGTATTTGCGGGCACATTTTTTGTCAAAGAGCGCGCAAAGTTTAACATCATCCGCTGCACATTTACTTCTTAAAAGTTTAATCAGAAAATCAAGGGTAAGGCCTGTATCCACGATATCTTCAACCACAAGAGCTTTTTTGCCTTCAAGGTTTGGTAAAGAAAGATTCATCGCAGTCACCTTGCCTGAAGATTTTCTGGCATCGCCATAGCTTGAAAGAGATATAAATTCCATTTTAACGGGCATTTTAAGATGTTTTGAAAGTTCCGTGAAAAACATCAAGGCGCCTTTCAAGACGCAAATTAAAACCAGTTCATCTTTTTCGCCATAGGCAGCGTTAATTTCTTGTGCAACTTCGCGTATGCGTTTGTTGAGTTCTTCTGTAGTAATTAATACTTCTAAATCTTTAATATCTTTCGCCATTCTTATTTACCTTATTCGCCTTTAAAAATCTCTTTTTTATTTACATATAAAAACAATTATGAATTAAGTTAAAACCTGTTGTGAGTTCTGTCTTGCGGGTCTG
>JAVBQM010000054.1:0-8848 GCA_031549065.1 Candidatus Gastranaerophilales bacterium
ATTTTAACGGAAAACGAGAAGGCCGAAATAGACAGACTCGAACAGCTTAAATTCGGTAACGAGAAGGATATTATTGTTTCAAACGGTGCCTACGATATTTTGAATAATGAAATGTCTTTGATTAAAATTTCGCCAAATTCCTACAAAATGGTGCTTTTAGAGCAAAAACCGGTATTTTTGCAAAATGAAACAATGCAAGAAAACGCTGCACTTGAGCTTATTGTTGAAACACTTAATGATCCCGATACAGAAATTAATGCAATTTCAATCAACGCCCCCAGGGGTTCAGGAAAAACTTATCTGATAAACAGACTGAAAGCGGAATTTGAAAAATCGGACAAGGTTTTACTTATAGGTCAATGCACTCCTTTGACGCAAATTAGCCCCGTGGGGCTCTTTCAAGATGTTTTTCTTACGTTGTTCAACCTTTCTTTTGCGCCGACAAAATACGAAAAGAAAATCAAAGAGCTTAAAAGTATCCTTGCAAGCGGCTTGGGGGGAACTCCTGAGCAAAATGAAGAACAGATTGAAACCGTAATTAACCTTATTTACCCGATGAAAGAGGATTATTACGAAAATATTTTAACCAACAAAGTGCGCACTTTTGAAAACCTGCGTGCTGTCCTAGAGGTATTAAAGGCTGATAACCAGTTAATTTTGGCGATTGATGATTTCGATTTAATCGATGAAACCTCTTTTGAATTTTTGAAATACCTAATTGACGGTGATTTCTTCAAAAATGGTACAAAGCTTGTTCTGGCTTATCGCAATCAACATTCAATCGGAATGTATATTCAAAGTGAAAAAATCAATAAAAGCACCTGCCTGGATATTTCTCTTTCCCCAAAAAGCAATCAGGTAATCAAGAATTATATCAAAATGCATTTCGGTAAATCAGGTATAGTTCCGGATAAAATAATGAACCAGATTTTACTTAACGCAAACGGTAATTTTGCTTATGTGGAACAGGTTTTAGTGTTCCTTGTCGAACAGAAAATTTTAAAATTGGTTGATAAAAACTACGTCTTTAACCCGAAATTTGAAGATTATTTTCTACCCCAAACTATGGGTGAAATTCTTAAACTGCGCTTCGAGTTTTTAAAAGGTCGTTCGATAAATAATTTCAGCGTTCTTGGCCTGGCCTCGTTTTTAGGTGGCAAGTTTAACCCTTCTTTAATAGCTGCGACACTTAAGCTTACGGATGACAAATTCAACAAAGTTGCGGACGAACTTATAAAAGCGAATTTTATTAAAAGAGTTGCGCCGGATTGCTACATGTTCAGAAACAATCTTGTTTGGACGCACATTTTCGACCTTGCAAAAAACAATGCTCACCTTCAAGACCTCGGGCGTGAATTTTTAAATGAAATTTCAAAGCAAGTGGTTTCAAGCCCGACAATTAAGGCTCTTTTGGCCCAAACAATTAACGATAAAGAGCTTACTTTTGACCTTTGGACTCAAAATTTGAAATTGGCTTCTTCAATTGGCGACACCGGTCTTTATATCACTTCTCAAAAACAAAGCCTGTCTGCTTTGGAAGGCGCAAGGCTTGATAATGAAAAAGAAGTTAAAAATAATATTTGCGAACGTTTGGGTAAACTTATTTACGCCAAAAACCCGCGTGAGGCAATTGATTATCTTACAACCGCGATTTTATCGGTGCAATCAAAAGGCGATATTTCGCGCGTGGTTGAATTGTCGGGGTATTTACTCACAAGTGCGCGTTTAGCACAGAATTACCATGGCGTTGTTGAAACGGTCGATAATGTTTTAAAAATTTATTCAGGTACAAAACACGGGCTTCAAAGGGCGCTTGTGAAAACTCGAAAACTCGGGGCGCTTTTGCAAATCGGCAACTGGGAAGAAATTTCGGTTATTGTTAACAATGAAATCAACCCGCCGCTTCAAGAATTCCTTAAAAAACCTAAAAAAATCGATTTTTCCACTTATGAAGACATCTATGTTTCCTGGCTTTATTCCAATATTGTTCTTGCAAATGCCTATGCGCTGCAAGGTTCTTCGCTTGCATTTGAACTTATTGAGGAACTAGAGAAGGAAATTTATCGCAATAAAAACCCTCGTGACAAGCGTGAAAATATTGAACTCAAAATTGACCTTGCGCTCACAACCGCGCTTGCATATTCTATTAAGGGCTGCGTGAAAGTATCTGACGAAATTCTTCAATCAATAGTTAAAGACTACTCTTGGGCGATTGAAGATTCGCTTCTGGTTTCAAGGTGGAACGCTATCGATGTTTTAAATAAAGTAGTGAAGCACGACTTTGCCAAAATTAACGATGAGCTTTTCGAAACCGTGACTTTCGCAAACAATTGCGGGGATGATTTTAACAAAAACCTTTTAAAGACCCTTCTGGCGCACGTTATGTCGGAAGAAGATAATGCACTCAAAGCGCTTGAAATTTGTTCCGAGCAAATGGCATATTTTGCAAATGAAAAACTTGCTCTTGGTGCCCTTTTGTCTTGGTATGTGAGCGCAAAGGCAACAATGTCAACAAATAATTACGATAAAGCAATTGAAATTTGTGATAAATCGCTTAAAATTTCACAAAGCGCGAAAATCAACTGTGTTTATTTTACGATTTTATTCCAAAAAGTTATGGCGCAATGTTACCTTGCAAAAGGCGATTTAGAGAGTGCTAAAATGTATAACGAAATGGGCTTAGAGTTAGCTAACGCTAACGATATAACATATCTTCAAATGGCCTTATACCGCTTAAGAGCCAATGTTATGCAAGATTCAATTACAAAAACTCACCCTACGAAAAAATACGAACTTGCACAAGGAACGATTAAAGTTTACGAAAAAGCAATTGATTACGCTTCACGCCTTGCTTTGACGCGCCATGAATATTTAATACAAAAAGAATTGACGGCATTTAGGGCTTATTGCCAGTTGAATCGAATTGGCGAATAAAATTGCATTTCGCGCTCAAATGTAATAAAATTGAGCGTATGAGCGGAGTTAATATACAAAAAACCCTAACATATAAGCTGGCAGTCGCCTTTAAGTATAATTTCAAAGACTTCTTTACGACTTTAGGTAACATTGGCAAAGATTCTGTACGTACGTTTCGCTACATAGTGAAACTTAAGTTTAAATACGGTCAAATTGTCGAACAATGCGCGCGCTTTGGTGTGTCGAGTCTGCCCATTACTCTTACAATTGTTTCGATGACCGCAATTATTATTTCAATGCAAATTTCACCCGAACTTGCCAAACAAGGCGCGGGCGATTATATCGGGATGATGAGCGGCCTTGTTATGATTCGAGAACTTTCCGCGGTTATGAGCGGTTTTGCCATAATTTCAATGATAGGTTCATCTTACGCTTCAGAGCTTGCTTCAATGAGCGTAACAGAGCAAATTAACGCAATGAGGGTTTTAAAAGTTGACCCCATTGAATATCTGTTCTTGCCGCGAGTAATATCTGGCGCCCTTATGATGCCTTTTGTGGTTGTTCTGGCTTCCTTTATCGGGCTTATATTCGCAGGGCTTGTGGCCGATTTTACCGCAGGAATAAGTATGCTGAACTATGTAAACTCGCTCTGGCAAGGACTTTTCGTGAAAGATATTATGGTAATGCTTCTAAAATCAGTCTTCTTTGGGGCTACAATCGCGCTTGTAAGCTGCTCGTGCGGTTATTCAACCCGCGGAGGCGCAAAGGAAGTGGGACAATCAACAACACGCGCAGTAGTATGGTCGTTTGTAGCAATCGCAGTCTGGGATTGGTTTTTTGCCGCAGTGTTCTATTTATAAATTACAGGGATTAAGATGAGTATAGTTGTTAAAAATTTAATAAAAGAATTTGACCAAAGGCGTGTTTTGGATGATGTTTCATTCACGGTAAACACAGGTGAAACCCTTGGTGTAGTCGGTTTTTCAGGAAGCGGCAAAAGCACTGTTTTAAAAATTATATGCAAACTTCTCTACCCGGACAGTGGCACCGTTGAAACAACCGAAGGTGATGTTGCTATGACATTTCAATACTCAGCCCTTTTTGATTCACTTAATGTCTTTGAAAATATTGCTTTTCCCTTAATGGAGAGAAAAGAATTCCGCGCAAAATACACCCATAAACAACTTCGGGAAATTGTTGCGGAAAAACTTAAAATTGTCGGGTTGGAAGGAATCGAAGAGAAATTTCCTTCAGAGCTTTCGGGCGGTATGCAAAAACGCGTGAGTTTTGCGCGCGCAATTGTAACTAACCCTAAAATAATACTCTACGATGAACCAACAGCGGGCTTAGACCCTGTCTCATCTACAATTATTGAAGACTACATTGTTGAACTAAAAAACAAGCTTAACGCGACCTGCGTTGTTGTAACTCACCAAATTTCCACAATCAGACGTGCAACAGACAAAATCATTATGCTCTATGACGGCAAAATCGTTTTTAAAGGTACAACGGAAGAAATGATAAGCTGTAAGTCGCCATATGCGAAGCAATTTATTGAGGCAAATATTAAAGGCCCAATGGACATAAAACATGTTAGCGGATAGTAAATTTTGTGGTACAATTGCCACAAGGGAATTAATTAATGCAAGCAAGCAAGCAAACATCATCATCATTTAAAGTTGGAGTTTTAACCTTAACCGCAATAATCATCTTAATTTTTACGGTTATGTGGATTAAAGGCCGCTCACTTAGCTCCGGCGAGCGCGTCGAAGTGAGTTTTTTAGACGTTAACGGTATGCGCGCGGGTTCTGCTGTTCAAATGATGGGTTTTAGAATAGGTCAGGTTGAAGAAATTACCCCTGTAATTGAAGGCAAAGATTCTTATGTAAAACTGAAGTTTGTAATAACCGAATCTAACGTGAAAATTCCGCCCCTTTCAACCATTTCCATTCAACAATCTGGTTTAATTGGCGAGCAATTCCTTGAAATCACCCCGCCGAAAAATGAAGCTATTTATCTGCCGACTTCAAGAACCACAACTTCACTAAAAGAAGGCGACACAATCTATATGTCTTTTGAAGGAGAACTTAAAGAAGTAGCTACGGTTCAGGAGGTTGAGGTTGTTGAAACAAAAAACTTGCGTGCAGATGTTCGCTCTAGAATTTCAACCCCTTATACTTTAAAAATTGAATATATGATGAGCATTGCCGGCTTATTGCTCGATAGCAATAATGTTAGTGCGAAGCTTAATGGAGATAGAATAATATTTTCACTTCTGACGGGCGAGCCTCCAAAATATCCTGAAAAAGGGCAGTTATATACCGTGATTGAACCTATGCGTATAACTGATTTTATAGATGCCCAATATCGTGCGGCTGAAAGCCTGACACACACCAACGAGCGCATAGTCCAAATCCTTAATAATGATGTGATTTTTGAAATCAGCCAAAGCGTTGCAAACCTCAATACTCTTACGCAAAAGGCGATTACGACAATTGACAAAGCTGAAGCTTTGCTTGATTCTTCAAAGGGTGACATCGACAGTCTTTTGAGCCAAAGTTCAACATTAGTTAAAAAACTTAACACGCTGACAGACAATGTTAATAATATTGTTGGCGATAAAGAACTTAAAGGTACACTTACAACAACGGCCAAGTCATTCAATTCTCTTGCCGGTAATGTAAATAAACTTTTCGACGATAAACAGTCTAAAGAAATAGTGACAAACGTTAATGAAATTTCAAAGAATTTGGCTGATATATCAACCTATGTGAACACCTTTACAAAAGATGAAAAATTGAAAAAAGATTTGACGCAAACAATTACAAGCATTAGCGCAGCGACGAAAAACATTAACGATACACTTGCAAGCGTGAATAAGCTTGATGACGGGGAACAATTGAATCTTAAAAATGCCATTTCAGACGCTGTTGTGACAACGCGTAATCTTAAAAATTTCTCAGAAAAGCTCAATAAAAGATTCCTTTTGTTTAGGCTAATGTTTTAGGTAAGGCCTGTGGCAATATTTTTTAAATTTAGCGAAATCCAAAAAATTCATTACGAGAAAAAGCCGGCAGGGCTATTGCTTCCGTTTCTTTTAATTGCACATTTTTTCTACTGTGCAGTAATACGGTTAAAAAATTTTTTATATGAGAAGAAAATTCTTCAATCTAAAAAAATTAATGCTATGGTAATTTGCGTGGGGAATTTAACAACGGGCGGTGTGGGTAAAACCCCTGTGGTGTGCGAGTTAGCAAACCATCTTGTTGTTCGCGGCAGGCGCGTTGCCATTATATCAAGAGGTTATGGCGGCAAGTTGAGCAGTTCAAAAGTTGTTGTAGTAAAAACTTTGGGCGGTGAAATTTTGGTGGATGACCCGAAGTTGTGCGGAGACGAACCTTATTTAATTCTTCAAAACACAGTCGGGGCTGCGGTTGTAATTTCAAAAAACAGGCTAAAAGCGGCACAATATGCGGCCAATGAACTTGGAGCCGAAGTTCTAATTATGGATGACGGTTTTTCAAACCGCACAATCCATAAAGATTTGAATATTTTACTTATTGATTCACAGAAATTGTTCGGTAATGAAAAACTCTTGCCGCTCGGGCCTTTGCGTGAGCCGGTAAGTGAAATCAAACGTGCCGATAAAATTGTTTTAGTGAACAAATGTGACAAAAATTTTGGTGAAGTTAAAGAAAGAATCAGGCATCGTTTTCAGGTTCGCCCCATTACCTGTGATATGAAAATCGATAAAATATATAATCCTAAAAATGGCGATACTATTGACCAAGACGGTTCGGTGGTATTTGCATTCAGTGCAATAGGCCAGCCCGGACAGTTTTACGATTACTTACGTGCGGGGTTCGACCTTGTTGATACGAAAACTTTTGATGATCACTATCAATACAAAAAAAATGATATCGAACAAATAATTGCACAAGCAGCTCAAACAGGCGCGAAGTATATTATAACAACCCAGAAGGATTACGCGAAAGTGTCGAACTTTTCAGATGTGGACATTTTTGTCTTAAAATTGAAACAAGAGCTAAATACCGAGGAAGTTTTAGATGCGTGAGCCGTGCGTGGAGGGGCTTGTCGGAGGCAAGGCGTGCAACCGTTCAAGGTTGAGCGAGATTTACAAACCGTTGGGAGAAACAAAAACCCCTCCGATTTCATATGAAATTTTCCCGCCAAAATCAGGTAATTATGACAATCTGATTAAAGAATTGGGCGCTCTTAAAGACTTTAACCCTGCGCTTATCTCGATTACTTACGGCGCCGGCGGCACTAACCGTGAATCAACCTTAGAACTTACGCGTCAAATTCAAAATGAACTTGACCTGAACCTTATGCAGCATTTTACCTGCGTTTGTTCCACGCGTGAATTTATTGAACATTATTTAAAAGAGATTGAGAGTCTTGGGGTTAAAAACATTTTAGCCCTAAAGGGCGACCCGCCAAAGGATTACCCCGAACCGATTAAGCAGGATTTTTCTTATGCTAATGAACTTGTAGAATTCATTAAACAAAAATCTGCTCTTGAAATTTCGGTTGCAGGTTATCCGGAAAAACACCCTGCAGCGCCGACTTTAGCTGAAGATATTTTGAATTTGAAGCGCAAAATCAACGCAGGCGGAGCCGCAATTTTTACCCAGTTATTCTTTGAAAACGATAATTTTTATAAATATTGTGAATTAATTACCGCTCAAGGTGTAAAAACTCCGGTTATAGCGGGCATTTTACCCGTCTCGAATTTTTCGCAACTGTCAAAAATGGCGTCTATGTGCGGTGTTCTTTTGCCGCGCCCCATGGTGGAAAAATTTGAAAAATATAAAGATAGCGAGGCCGATACGACCAAATTGGGTATTGAATTTGCAACGCTTCAGTGCCAAAAACTTATAGAATTCGGGGTTTCAGGGCTGCATTTTTATACCCTAAACCGAGCTTATCCCACAAGCGAAATTATAAAAAATCTTTCTTAAAAAGGTTTTTGGGAAGCTTTAAGTGAACAAATTTCATCAGATTTGCACGAATCGGGTTGGTAGTCGTGCTTCTTGGTTCTTTCTGCACGGCTTTTTCAATCTGTTTTTCTTCAATAAATTTAATTTTGTCCATACTTTATTTTAACACCCTATATAATTTAATAAAAGCTGCTTACGCCTAAAAATTGCTTTTTAAAAATGTTAATTGCGTTCTTCCATATTTTTTTTCTTTTAAAATTTCAAGACTATGAACAGGCAAAGATTTGTCGTGTTCGCAAATAATTACATCTCCTATTGCTGACACGGTGCGGATAATGCCGCTATAATCAGCATCCCAGGGCGGGTCAAGATAAACTACATTAAAATGTTTGTCGGTTTTAAATTTTATGGCATCGGCAATAATAACGGGCATCTCTGCGCCAATTTTCTTGAAATTCTCCTTTATAACGTGTGCATTTTCGCGATTCTTTTCAATTGCAACCACTTCAAAGCCCCGCGAAAAAGCTTCAAGCGCCATAATGCCGCTTCCGGAGAAACAATCTAAAAACTTAAGACCGGAAAAGTCGCTGCCGGTGCGGTCAAAATGTGCTGCAAGCATATTAAAAACGCTCTCCCTTGCAATACTTAAAGTCGGCCTAACGCTATCTCCTTTAGGGGTAGATAATTTTATCCCTTTAAATTGCCCGCCTGTAAGTTGCAAAATTGCCTGCCTTTTTCTGATAATACTAACATGAAAATTATAGTTATTGGTGGCGGCGCCGCGGGCCCAAAAGTTGCGGCAAAATCTAAACGAATGAACGAGAATAATGAAATCTGCATGTACGCGCAAGACGGCGTTGTATCTTACTCTGCTTGCGGCTTACCTTATTTTATTGCGGGTTACGTGAAGGAAATCGAGAATCTTATAATCAGAACACCTGAAGAGTTTGAAAAACAGGGAATTCATGTGT
>JAVBQM010000129.1:0-12588 GCA_031549065.1 Candidatus Gastranaerophilales bacterium
AACCCCAATTGGATGCTTCATAGGCGCCCGTGTTTGCTTTTTGCGATTGCGGATAACGGACATAATCCAAATTTACACCGTCGATATTGTAACGTGATGCTATCTCCAGAACCAATTCATTCAAAAATATTGTTACTTCAGGGTTCGCTGGGTCAAGGAAATAACCTCTGTGTTCGTTAGGGTGCGAAACGGGGTCCATTGAGCCGGCTTGCGCCTTATATTTATTACCCCAGAGAGGTTTTACGGTTAAAATGTTTTCTAAATCATCTTTTGGCGGGTTATTGCCGATATAAAAACTTTCAAACCAGGTGTGTATTTGCATATTTCTTTTCTTAGCCTCAATAACATAGGCTGAAAGCGGGTCAAAGCCGACGAAATTTCTATTTTGGGGAGAAAAGCCATATTTTCTCATCACTTGTGACGGGTAAATTGTTTTGCCGTGGAAGAAAGTTTCCACAAAAACCGCGTTAATGCCTATATCTTGAAGCGCATCAAAAGTTTTTGTAACCTCAGCCCTGCTTCTTTCGGTGGGTCTTATCCAAACGCCATGTATTTCGTTGTCGATATATGGCACCATAAAACTTAATGCGTAATTTGACGCTTCAATTGAAGCCATCGCGTAAGCAAGACTTTCAGAATCATCTCCGTCCGCTTTTTTCAAAAACTGCTTTGCTTTTTTTATGTAAGCCTTAATTTTTTTGTCGCTCGACATTGGGGCAAGGCTTTGATTTTTGGCGCCCTCGAGCATATTTTCGAGTTCTTCAATTTTTGCGCTGGCCTGATAACGATAACTGTCAACAGTTGTGTAGGCTGTGATTGTTCCCACCGTTTCATCAATTTTAATTTTTGTGCCTACTTTTATGTTGCTGTTCATCCAGTTTTTTGCACCGCCATGACCGCTTATAACGTAGCCGTTTGGTGGAATGAGCGAGTCTGCGCCTGTGATTTTTGCAACCGTGTCGTTGATGATCACTGCTTCTTTACCGAATTCGTTGGTGCCCGTTCTGATGCCCCAGCTGGGATAATAAGCTACAAGCTGCCCGGGGCCTCGGTTGCCCGGGAAGTCATTGGTTTTATTTACCATGAGTGCGCTTGGGTAGACGCCGCTTAACTTGAATGTTGATTGAGAAACAACGCCATTTTGTGTAACCATTTTACCGTGGTTAAAATTCACATTAATGTCAACTGCTTCAACCCAATTTTCGTTTTTCTGAGATTCGCGTCTTGCTTCGCGTTTGGGAGTTTCTCTTCGAACATATTTTATGTCGCCTGCTGCAAAAGCTTGCATACCAAAATTAAAGAACAAAATCAAGGTTAAAAGTTTTAGTAAGTTCTTTTTCAATTGTATCCCAGGCTATTTCTATTTAATATTGCTGAATGTCCACGCATCCAAGTTGGGATTTTCAGAGATTTTTACATCATCTTCATCTTCACCCGCTTGGCTTCCGGCGTGTGCGATCGGTTTATAAATTCTGTTGTAATATTCAACAACCATCCTGTCAGAGTTGAAATAAGCTTCAGATGTGCGAAGCGCTTGGCGCATCAATCTTGCCCACTCATTAGGATTGTCATAATATGTTGGGATAATTTGATTTTCAAGAATGTCCATAACGCATTTATGGTCTTTCCAGTGTCTTTCTTCCCAAGGAATTTCATCGTCTAAGCCCGGATATTCAACGGTGTAGCCGTTTATACCGTCCCAAGTACCTTCAACTGTCCAACCGTCAAGAATTGAAAGGTGCAAAGCGCCGTTCATATTCGCTGACATACCTGAAGTGCCTGACGCCTCAAAAGGTCTTAGCGGTGTGTTTAGCCAGATGTCAGAACCTTTTTTAAGTCTTGCACTAAGTGCAAGTTCATATCCTGGAAGAACCACAACGTTTTTCATTGTTTGAGATTCTTTTAAGATTTTGTTAAACATTTCTTTGCCCATAGTATCATCCGGGTGGAATTTACCGGCGAAAATCAATTGAACTTTGTTTTCATTCAAAAGTTTTTCAATACGCGGTTTGTCCATTAAAATTAACCATGCGCGTTTGTAATCTGCAAATCTTCTTGCCCAAGTAATTGTTAAAACGTTCGGATCGAAGCGTTTGCCTTGGGTGTCAGAGATATATTGGCATAAATCTTTTTTCATTTCGATTTTTGCTTTTAAAAGATCTTTATTATTTTGAAGGCCGTTAATTCTCTTATCTTGCCAGTAGTGCAAGTTTACGGCGTTTGTAATCGCTTTTATCGGGCATTTTCCGCCAACCCAGTCCCACATTTTTTTAGCTACAAGACCGTGGAGCTGTGAAACCGCGTTTGCGATTCTGGACATTCTTAGTGCTGCAACTGTTAAAGAGAAGTTTTCACCGCCAAGTTCAACAGCGCGTTCTCTTGAACAACCCGCGAAGAAACCGCCTTCAAGAAGTGTATCTACCCAGTGAACCTCATTACCCGCTGCAACAGGTGTGTGAGTTGTGAAAACAGTTTTTCTTCTTACTTCTTTTAAATCGCCACCGCATTGTCTTAAAAGTTCAAATGCCGCGGGCAGCGCGTGGCCTTCGTTCATATGAACAACATCAAAGTTGTATTTTGCTTCTTGGAGAATTCTTACACCGCCAACGCCAAGCACTGTTTCTTGAGCGATACGGATTTTTTCATCCCCGTCGTATAATTTATGCGAAATTCTTTTGCCGAATTCTGAGTTGCCTTCAACATCTGTTGTTAAAAGGTAAACCGGGCAAGTACCGAACAATTCGGGCTCAACCCTGTAAGCTTTAACTATAACGTCTTCGTCAAAAATCTTTACAACTGTTTGAATATTTAAATCAGTTAAATAATCATAACTTTTTCTTATATAATTGACTTCAACTTCATTGTTTTCGCCGATTCTTTGGTCGTAATAACCGTAAGACCAAAGCATAGTGACACCGACCATAGGCATTTGCAAATAACCGGCTGATTGCATGTGTGAACCTGCCAAGAATCCCAAACCACCTGAATAAGTTGCCAGAGACTGGTCTATTGCAATTTCCATAGAAAAATACGCTACATTAGGTAAAGACATAATTAATAAACCCTTTTTAACTACAAACTGTGCTGAGGAACATGTTAACACAAATACTTTTTTATATGCAATAGTTTTTAATTCTGTGGAATTAGTTTTTAGGAATTAAAACATTCCTTTTTTCCAAAATATAACAGCAGCACTGAACGAAACAAGAATTGAAAGCACAATTACGAACCAAAAACCGATTGGTTGGTTTAAAAACGGTACTCCGACGTTCATTCCCCAAAAACTCGCAAACATTGTAGGAATAGCAAGTATGATTGTAAAAGAAGTCAAAAATTTCATTACAATGTTTAAGTTGTTTGAAATAATTCCGCTGAAAGCGTCCATCATATTTTCTAAGATTGTTCTGTGCATTTCGACCATTTCAATAGCCTGTTTGTTTTCAATAATCACATCTTCAAGCATATCAATGTCAAATTCACTAAATTTCAAAAGTCCGCCCACGCTGTTCGGGTTATTTGACATACGCATGATTTTTTGTAAAACCATATAGTTGTCTTTAAGGGCGGTTGTAAAGTAAACGAGCGATTTTTGGATTTCAAAAAGTTTGAAAAGAGCTTTGTTTTTGGCTGTCCGTCTTAATTCTTCTTCAATTTTATCTGTTTGTTTGTTGATGCGGTCTAAACACCTTAAATAAAACCGTGTTGAACGGAATAAAATGTTTAATAAAAACTGGGTTTTAAGTTCGGTATCAAAGAACTTTGAGGTGTCCCTGTTGAAACTTTGAATAATTTTATTTTCACGCGAACAAACTGTAAGAATGCTTGTGGGGGTGAAAATAATGCCAAGCGGCAAGGTGTCAAAAACACCCTCTTCTTCATCTTCCATCATAGGTACGTTTGTAATAACAAGCAAATGGCCGTCTTCAAATTCTATACGCGAACGTTCGTCTAAGTCGAGCGAATTGCGCAAGAAGCTTTCGTCTAAATCCAGCACAAGTGATACCTTTTGAATTTCTTCATGGGTGGGGTTAATCATATTGAACCAAGAACCGCTCTGAGCTTCACTTATACTCAACTCAACGAGTTCTTCGTTACTTGCTGTTTTCCAAATTTCTATCATAAGCTCATTAAACTACTAACCAACGTGTTTGGCAAGCGAAATGGAGTAGCTTTTTGATATTAAATATCGTAAAATTAACTAAAATTTGGAAATAGTTTTAAAGGAGTCGGGAATATGGAAAATCAAACAGAAAAAACGGGTGTAAAAAACTCTATTGTGAAAAAACTTTTTATGATAATTGCCTTCCTTTTGCTTTTGATTATTCCTCTTGCTTTTGTTGAAAATACTGTCAAAGAAAGAGAGAAGTATAGAAATGAAGCCGCCACAAACGTAAAAAGTGCTTGGGCGAGCGAACAAGTAATACAAATACCAACCTTGGAAATTGTTAAAGGCACTGATTTACAGCTTGGAGACTTGAACGTTGAATCAGATGTTCAAACTCAAATCAGAAAAAAGGGAATTTTCAAAATTCCTATTTATAACACAACAATTAAAATGACGGGTACATTTTTAAACCCCAGTCATAAAGATATAAACGGTGAAGTTTTCTTCCCTATAACCGATGTCAAGGGTCTTAGCGAGAAGCCTGTCATCAAAGTTAATGGCGTAAACTATAGTAATGATGAAGCGAATTCCGCAAAAATAAACATCAAAAACGCGCCAAAAGTTATTTACTTTGAAAATTCCTATAAATTAAAAGGTTCTGACGCAATCAGTTTTCAAGTCGGCGCAAAAACCAATAAAATTAACGTGAAAAGCAATTGGAAGGACCCTGATTTCAACGGTAATTTTCTTCCAATAGAAAGAAAAGTCGATAATAGCGGCTTTTCGGCCCAATGGTCTGTGCCCAAAATCGCCGTATCAGAAGATTCTTCTTTTTGCAAAATCTCCTTTTTAACGCCTGTTGATAATTACAGAATGACAATAAGAACTGTTAAATACGGATTCTTATTCCTCTCGCTAACATTTTTGGCATTTTTCATATTTGAAATCACAAGAAAAAACAACCCGATTCACCCTTTCCAATATGGTTTAGTCGGAATTTCAATGATAATTTTCTATCTGTTATTAATTTCAATGTCAGAGCTTTTACCCTTCTGGTTGTCTTATATAGCTGCTTCGCTTATGACAATTGCTTTAATATCGGGCTATACATATTTTGTCCTTTCATCGAAAAATAAGAAATTTAGTGCATTAATTGCGACAATTCTTGCCGTTCTTTATTCTTACCTGTATACAATATTAAACTTGCAAGACTACGCGCTTCTTTTGGGAAGTTTCGGCTTGTTTATCACAGTACTTTTAGTAATGTATGTGACAAGAAATATTGATTGGTACGGTAATCAATAATGGGTAAGAACAATAATTTGTTGATATCACTGGGCGTTATATTTCTTGCATTTCTATTTCTTGCATTTTCTGTTAAACCCAGTTATGCCAAGAAAGAGGATGCAAAAACTATTGCCGGAAAAGAATATATTTCATTAGTGCAAAAACAAATAAAAAAACAATGGCACCCGCCTAAAAATAAAACAAGTAATAAGGTTAAAGTTTTATTTGTAATAGACAAAAATGGCAATCTTATTTCTCATGAAATCAAAAAATCTTCAGGAAATGAAAAAATTGATGAAGCGGCAATTGAAGCCATAAAAAAAGCAGCACCATTTCCCAAAGTGCCTGATGTATTGAGTGAAAAATCTGTCACGGTAGATTTTGACTTTGATTATAAAATTCTTGGGAGCAAATAAACCATACCCTTCCGCCTTGCGTCCGTAATTCCCTTATTGTACAATGCGGGAATGAAAGACATGTTAGAAAAAATTCAACAAATTGAGAAGAATTATATCGAGCTGGGTATAACCCTATCTGACCCTACAGTAGCGCAAGATTACGAGAGGTTTCGCGACCTTTCAAAACAGCGAAAGTCAATGGAAGAAACAGTTAAAACCTATACGGCGTATAAAGAAGCACAAGATGCTATCACAGAAGCCAAAGAGCTTTTGCATGGCGAAAAAGACCCTTCAATGAAAGATTTTTTGCAAAATGAAATTGCAACAAATGAAGCCAAAATTCCTGAGTTTGAAGAGCGCTTAAAGGTACTTTTACTGCCTCGTGACCCTATGGATGATAAAGATATTATGCTTGAAATTCGCGGTTCGGCCGGTGGGGATGAGGCAAATATTTTCGCGGGCGATTTGATGAGAATGTATTTAAGGTTTGCCCAAAATCAAGGCTGGCAAACACAGGTTTTGTCGCTTAATGAATGTGAAGCGGGCGGAGTTTCAGAAGTTGTGATTTCAATTAAGGGCGAAAACATTTATTCGAAATTGAAATATGAATCCGGCGTTCACAGGGTTCAGCGTGTTCCGCAAACAGAAAGCCAAGGCAGGGTTCACACTTCAACCGCGACAGTGGCCGTAATGCCTGAAGTAAACGACGTTGAAGTAGAATTAAAACCCGAAGACCTTGAAATTTCAACAGCGCGCTCCGGTGGCGCAGGCGGGCAAAACGTAAACAAGGTTGAAACGGCCGTTCGTGTGGTTCATAAACCCACAGGACTAATGGTTTTTTGTACCGAAGAGCGTTCGCAGCTGCAAAATAAAGAACGCGCCTTGCAAATAATTAAAACCAAACTTTATGATATGGAAGTTCAAAAGCAAATGCAAGAAGTGACAGACCTCCGCCGCTCACAAGTGGGTACGGGTGACAGGTCCGAGCGCATTCGCACCTATAATTTCCCCCAGGGCCGCCTTACCGACCACAGAATTAACCAAAATCTTAATGTTTGGACGGCTATTGACGGTGAACTTGAAGAGTTGATTAATCTTCTGATTCAATATGACCAGAAATTGAAGCTTGAAAAGTTGGCTAAAAGCAATTAATGCTTCAGGCTCACGCCCTCTTTACATTCAAACTTTTCACGCTACAATTATTTTACTCACTTAAACCTCGCAGACTACGAAAGTAGTTGAAAGCGAAAGGAAAAAACAATGGCAAACATTAAATCTGCAAAGAAAAAAGCCGAATTGGCAGTAAAAAATAACGAGCGTAACACCGCCGTTAAATCAAGCATCAAAACCGCAATCAAAAAAGCGCTCGCGCTTGCGACAGGCGACAAAAAAGAACTTGACGCTGCTCTTTCAAAGGTTTATCAACTTTGCGACAAAGCCGTTTCAAAAGTCATTTTGCACAAAAACACGGCTGCCAGAAAAAAATCAAGACTTACAATTGCTATTACAAAGTTAGCTGCGAAGTAGTAAGCGTAAGCCAAAAATCAAAAAATAACGCCCGTCATTAAGGCGCTATTTTTTTGCTCCTGGGCGACTCCGTCGCACGTCGCCATCGTAGTGTCTCCGCTTCCGTCGGGCTAACCGCCCGCCGTGCCGCTTCGCACCGGCTCACGCTATTTTTTTTGGCAAAATTATGCTAAACGTGCTCCCTTTGTCGATTTCAGACACGACTTCAATTTTTCCCTGATGCGTTTGAACAATTTTATTGGACAAGTAAAGCCCCAAACCTACACCGGACTTTAAAAATTTTGATGTACCGGAATAATATTTTTGAAAAATTTTCTTAATTTCCGCCTTTTCAATGCCTATGCCGTAATCTTTTACGTCAATTGTAAAATTACCCTCATCTCCTTCATCGATTGAGAGTGAAACATCGATGAAATCTGAATTGTGGCTGTGTGAAAGTGCGTTTAAAACCAAATTTTGTACTACTCTTTTAATCAGGAAAATATCCATATCAACTTCAATCTCGCGTGAAATTCCCGGGTAAAAGTTAATTTTCTTGTTATGTGCCAGAGCAACAGGTTCAATCTGGCCCACCATATCTTCAACAAGTTCAACCAGTTTCACGTTTTTTATTGGATTTAATTTAATTTTTGCCTGTTCAATTCTATAGGTTTCTAAGAGCGCTTCAACAAGATATTTCATATCCATATTCGAAACTTTGAGTTTTTCAATTGCTTGAGTTTGAATTTCGCTCAACTCTCCGAATTTGTTGTCTAAAAAAAGGTCAAAAGTCTTGTCTTGGGCAATAATCGGCACTTTAAGGTCGTGCGTTAAAGTTGCGATAAAATCCGTTTTTAAAATGTTTGCTTCTTTATCTTTTAAAATGTATTCCTGAATCATCGCTTCACGGTCAGACATGCTTTCAAACATTGAATTCAGGTTAACTGAAAGTTCATCGCTCAACCTGTCGCAGCCTTCTTGGGCTCGCGTTGTCAGGTTTCCATAACGCATTTGCGAAACAGCATTGATGATTTTTTTTAAATACGCGCGTAATGTAAAATATTGCGACTTATATTTTCGCAATTTAATTGCCAAAACCACCGCGACCACCAGTAGGGCGGCACTTAAAAAAACAAAAACGTTAATACTCTTTTTTCCTTTTTCGCTTTATTGTGAAAAGTTCAAAATCGTTGTAACTGTGCTCTAAACCGCCTTCGAAAAACCTGATTTTCCCCATTGTGCTTAAAACAAATGAAGTATTTTTTTCTTGTTCATAGCGTTTTGCAAATGCGATTGAAGCGACGGCTTTATTTTTATAACCAAAACTTAAAACTTTTTTCAAGAAAGCCATTTTTTCTTTGTCAATGTTGCCTTCTTCAATGCCATCGATCACAAAGAAAATCTCCGTTAAAATATCTTTTTCATGATTTTCTTGGCTGATAACGCTTGTTATGTCTAAAAATAAGTTAAAAACACGCTCAAAACCCGTATAATTTGTACCGATTATCAAAATTTTATCTTCATGGATTTGAACTTTTGTATTTTGAATATCGCCCATATTTTCAAGAATATCTTGGTAATTTTTATTTTTAAGTGTAGTTAGATCAGCTCTTTCGCCACCTAACAAGTTTTCTTCCACGCCATATTTTAAATTTAAATTCAGACAGATAACATAGTGATTAATTTTTGAAATATGTTCTCTGAATTCTTTTGAAATCTTTACGTTTGTACGAATGTCGCTTCTTGCCCTGCGTAAGTTTTCGGCAAAAACTGCGTCCTCAATTTTTAGTTGTAAATATTTATAAACCTTAGTTGCGCACCAAAAAAGCCCTATGAAAATAACAGCAGTAACCATATAGGTTGCATCGTATTTTTGGCCGTCAAACGTGAATTGGTGGTTAATAATGGTTCTTACATAATCTGCGACCGGGTTGAAAAACACCGAAATTGCTGTATAAAAAGGTGATTTAAAGAAATAGAAGAACCACAAAACCCCGTATACACAAGCAAAAAAGGCGCAAACTGCTCTTAGCCAATCAACTATCTTAGATAAAAATTGTAAAACTTCCTTCATTTTGCTCCTGTGGGCATTTCGCCCCAAGGGCCCGATTGCCCTAGGTCGCCGTCGTAGTGTTTCGCTTCTATCCCTTACTCAACGCGGGTCTTGCGCTTCACACCGACTTATTCATTCTAAATCCATATTATCAATCAGCCTTACTCCGTCAATCTTGGCGGCGATGAGTGCTATTGAATTTGGTTTTATTATATCAATATTTTCATAAATTACAAAATTTTCAGCGTCTACAATTTCAAAATATTCAATTTTTTCAGGGTCTAAATAGGCTAAAACGCTGTCGTGCAGTGTATTATAATCATTTACACCTGCTTTAAAAAGTTCACAAACTTTTTTTAATGCTGAAGAAATTTTTAATGCCTCTATTCGCGCTTCGGGGCCGAGGTAAATGTTTCTGCTTGAAAGCGCTAAACCGTCTTTTTCGCGCACAATGGGGCAGGGAATAATGTTTACATCAAAATTCAAATCACGCACCATTTTTTTAATTATGAAAAGCTGCTGCGCATCTTTTTTGCCGAAATAGGCATTGTTTGGCTTTATGATGTTAAATAATTTGCCTACAACCGTTGCAACGCCGTCAAAATGCCCGGGTCGTGATTTGCCGCAAAGCTTATCCACATCGTCATATGAAGGGCAAATAAGGGTTGTATTTCTCATATTGTCATACATTTCCGCAGCACTTGGGGCAAAAATGTAGTCCACACCGGCGTTCGTGCATATTTCAGTGTCTTTTTCAAGTGTGCGCGGGTATTTATCGAAATCCTCGTTTGGCCCGAATTGTGTGGGGTTTACAAAAATGCTCACAACTGTTACGTCGTTTTCTATCTTGCATTTTTCAATAAGGCTAAGATGCCCGCTATGAAGCGCGCCCATAGTAGGCACAAGACCGATTTTGGAAGGGGCTGCAGCTTTTAGGACTTCTCTAACCTCTTTGATTTTTGATAAAATCTTCAAGCCGTTTTCGCTCCTCGTCGCCTAGATAAAAACTTTCATCTTTATTCGGGAAAGCACCTTTTTCAATATCTTCACAATATTTTTTAGCGCAATCAGATATGGCACTTTTTAAATCTGTGTATTTTCTTGCAAATTTTGGCGTGAAACCGTCAAAGCGCCCTAAAATATCGTCGCTCACCAGAATTTGCCCGTCGCAATAAACACCTGCGCCAATTCCTATTGTTGGTATTGTTAAATTTTCTGTTATATATTTGGCGCATTCTGTTGGGACCATTTCAAGCACAATTGCAAAAGCGCCTGCCTTTTCAAGCTTCTTCGCCTGTTCAAGTATTTCAAGTGTGGCATCTAAACTTTTTCCGGCAACAAAATTTCCGCCGATTGTATTAATAAATTGCGGCGTGAAACCCAGATGAGCCATAACGGGAACGCCGTTTTCCACAAGGTGTTTAACTGTGTTTACGATATAATCAGACCCGCCTTCAAGTTTAAGAGCGTTCGCGCCGGCGCGAATAATTTCAGCGGCGTTATTCACAGCGCTTTCTATTGAAGCCTGATAAGTTAAAAATGGCATATCGGTTACTACAAGCGCATTTTGAACACCACGAGCGACAGCACCTGTAAAAATTTTCATATCATCCAAGGTAACATGCGTTGTGTTGGGATAGCCTAAAATCACCTGTCCGAGTGAATCTCCGACTAAAATAATATCCACGCCTGCTTCATCAAAATATTTTGCGCTTGAATAATCATAAGCCGTCAGCGCGGTAATTTTTTTGCTGCTGTGCGAGTCCGCCGCGTTCGACAAGCCGCCCGCGCCGTTTTTAAACTCAACAATTTTTTTTGCGGTTTTTTTTACCATGGTTTATTTTACACTTTCTGCAAGAGGTTTTTCAGACGGTACGATTGGTTTGTTTTTATACCAGCGGTAAACTGTTTTAGCAAGACGCGCGGGCGAGTGGCGCACAAGGCCGTCTTTATCGTCGTGAACCAATTTTGCCGAAACAATTTCAACGCCCATTTTTTTAACTTCGCCTGTGTCAAGTTCAACGGGGAGCGAATCTTCCTCTTCATACCTTTGCGCAAGGTTTCTGGGAATAAAATCGTTCACAAGAACAGCGTCGAAAAGATTTTTCTGAACTCCGCGTGCGTGGCTGAAAATAGCTTTAATATGGTCCGAAACACTGTAATTATCAGTTTCTCCGGGTTGGGTCATGATGTTACAAATATAAATCTTTTTAGCTTTTGATTTTTCAATAGTGAGTGCCAAATCTTTAACAAGAAGGTTCGGAATTATTGATGTATAAAGGCTTCCGGGGCCTAGAATTATTAAATCCGCATCTTTTATGGCTTCTAAAACATCATCCGCAGGTTTGCACATTGCAGGTTCGCTTGAAAGTTCGATAATTTTTTTGCCTGCTTCAGGAATATTGCTTTCGCCTTTAACAATCGAGCCGTCTTCCATTCTTGCGATAAGGCGCATATCATCCGTGGTGGAGGGTAAAACGCGACCGCGGATCAATAAAACCCTTGAACTTTCTTTAATTGCACTAATCATATCCCCGCAAATTGAAGAAAGTGCGGTGATAAAAAGGTTTCCAAAGCTGTGCCCCTCTAAGCCTTCGCCTGTTTTAAAACGGTATTGGAAAAGCTTGGTTACAATATCATCATCGTCTGCAAGAGCTGCGATACAGTTTCTAATATCGCCGGGCGGCAAAATGCCCATTTCTTGACGTAAGCGACCAGATGAACCGCCGTCATCACCCACGGTAACAATTGCAGTAACGTTATTTGTTAATTTTTTAATGCCGCGAAGAATAGTGGAAAGCCCTGTTCCTCCGCCGATAGCAACGATTTTTGGCCCATGGTTTAATTTCATTCGTCTGTAAAGTGTTTCACCAAGGGCTCTTTGGCTTCTTTTTTCATCTGCTGAGAGCATTGAATAATTTGTTCTTTGCCAGCCTTGCAAAAATAAAATTGCGCCGCCGATTATAAAAATTATCCCTATGAGTTCTGCAGGAACAATGTGCACCAGTTCTTTTGCCTTCGCAACGAAGTAATAAAGCGGCTCAAGCCTAAACAAAAACGCTGCTCCGATTGCGGCCAAAACAGCCCCAATAATAATCAAGCCAAACCATCTTTTAACACGAAGCCCCGGCACAAGCCAGATTGCGTCGCTTTTCATATCTTTTATACTGCGTTTAAACATTTATATTTGTCCTCCAACTTTATTGTAGGCAACCGGTGTGGGTTTTTTCACATCGTAT
>JAVBQM010000046.1:0-3328 GCA_031549065.1 Candidatus Gastranaerophilales bacterium
TGATAAATTTGCAGATGAAAGCGTAATTCTAAGCGCGCTCAAAGAAAAGGGGCGTTCGATTAAGCTCATTCAACAAACCAAGGCTGAAGCGGATTTGGCCGTTGCTGCGGCGTCAATTCTGGCGCGTGCGGAATTTGTTAACCGCCTTTCAAGGCTGAGTGCGCAATATGCTCTTGAACTTCCAAAAGGCGCGTCGCAAAAGGTCGTCGAGCAAGGAAAAGCACTCATCGTAAAATATGGACGAGAAGAACTTCAAAACGCTGCCAAGCTTCATTTTAAAACAACGCAAGAGCTATGAGTCAAAAAAATTATCCTCACCGGTAGATTTTTTCTTGCGCAAGTTCTTTTTCTTGACCATAAGCCCGCATTTTCGGCATGCTAAATTTTCTTTTAAGGAATCGATCGGGACAAAAACATGAAGACAGGGTGCCTCCTCCGGGGCTTTAGTAACCTCAGGCAGGGTTTTTGGCGCATTTTTCCGTGCCTTCCATTTTGCGATTAATTCGAAAATATACATAATCAAATTATACGCTACAATGTTGTTATGGATACAAAGTTTAAAAAATTTATTTCTTCCACGGTTGATTTCCATGAGTTTAGAAACGCTGTTGAAATTGCACGCGAACTCGGTTATGGCATTGAAATCAGTCGTTTTGGAAAATTACGCGAACTTGATTCTCATTTTGATTCGACTTTAAAGGAGTATAAGGCTGTTTTGGCAGATTTTGACAACGAAATCTCTTGTCATGGATTTTTTTCGAACCTTTCTATTGCTTCAAAAGACCCATTAATTCGGGAGATTTCCTATAAAAGATATCAACAAAGCTTTGAAATCGCTTGTGAATTAGGCGCAAAAACTGTTGTTTTTCACACATGCCTGAATAATTTATTGAAGCACAAAGACTACCAGGCTTCGTTTTTTGTAAATAATATCGAATTTTACAAGGAGTTTGCCAAGCAATTCGAGCGTGAAGGAATTGTCGCAACGATTGAAAACGTGCATGAAGCCGCTCCTGACTGGATTAGAACCCTGATTAGCGCCGTAAATTCGCCGAATTTAAAGGCAACACTTGATGTTGGCCACACGAACCTTCATAGCCCATTGGCGCCTTCTGATTGGGTCCGCGATTGGGGAATTTTGTTGCACCATATGCATATTCATAACAACTTTGGCGATGAAGATGCCCATGGAGCTTTATCAAATGGCGGGGTAGATTACCCGACACTTTTTAAAACAATAAATGAAATCGAACTTCGTCCTTCAATCACCTTTGAAATATTCAATAAAGATGCACTTTTTGAGAGCGTAAGGTCTTTTGAAGAAGTCTTGGAAAACGCCTCGTTCCTGAGCGACTTCGTCGCATGTCGTAGTGCTCGCCAAGCGCTCATCGCGCCTGCCTTAGCACCGACTTACGTATTCAAATAAAAAGCCCATACCAAAAGGCACAGGCGCATAGCAATCAGAAGAGTTGAGGATTTACGCTTTAAGTGTAAGCGATTTTCAACTCTATTTAATCGGGCGGGGGTGTAATTTTTTTAATTACACTTTAGGACTATGATTCTTGTGCGCATTTTGCACTAAGAAAATCCTCTTCTTCTTTAAGCCCTCTGTTCATTAACTTTAAGAAAATTTCACGCGAATTATCATCAGAATAAACAGCTTGATAAATAGCTTCCGAAAGCGGGGTTTCGATATTTTCGCGTTTTGCAAGTTCGCAAATTGCTTTAGATGTTTTAACGCCTTCGGCAACGGAACCAAGTTCTGCTAAAATCTGGTCAATTTTTTTACCCTGCGCCAAAAGCCTTCCAACGGTGTGGTTTCTGCTTAATGGGCTTGAACAGGTCGCGATTAAATCGCCCATGCCGGATAACCCCCACAAGGTTGAAGGGTTTGCACCGAGTTTCACGCTCACGCGAACAATTTCCGCCATGCCTCTTGTTAAAAGTGCACCTTTGGAATTGTCGCCCATTTTTAATTCATCAACAAATCCCGCTGCAATAGCGATTACGTTTTTTAAACTACCACCAAGCTCGACACCTGTTACATCGGGGTTTGTGTACAATCTGAAACGCCCTGACACAGAACAATATTCTTGAACCTTTTTCGCAATTTCAATGTTGCTGCTCGCAACACAAGCGGCAGTCGGATAGCCTTGAAGAACTTCATACGCAAGGGTCGGGCCTGAAAGTATTGCAAGGCTTTGGTTCGGAAGCTCTTCTAAAATAACTTCGCTCATTCTATAGAGGCTTGGAAGTTCAATTCCTTTTGAAGCGTTAACAAGAATTTGTTTGTCCTTGATGCCCGCTTCTTTCAACTGTTTACAGACAATTCTTGTTGCCGAAGTTGAAACTACAAGAAGAATAACGTCCGCATCTTTAATTGCAGCGCTGAGATCGGAGGTTATTTTAACCTTTTCTTGAAGCTGCACTTCATAAGGCTTTGTGGCTTTTTTGCGCAGCTTTAAATCTTCACTTAGGTCTTCTTCGCGAGACCAACCCCAAACTTCATCAAAATTATTGCTCAAAAGTTCGGTTAAAACCAAACCCCAACAGCCAAGCCCTAAACAAGCAAGTTTCATTTTGCTAAATCAATCCCATAGATTGTAGTTCGCCGGCAATTTTATTGTCTTTATAACTTGCCTCTGCAAGGCGCACGAAAACATCTTCGCAACAAGGTTTATTCTTATCTAAAGGAACTTTTACAGGTGAAAGCGAGTGCCCGTTATGACGATTTATAAAACTTGTCGTAGGAAAAACGGGTGCTATTTTCATTCTTGCTCCTTAACCAAATAACTATTATAAAACTCTAGCATAATTTAAAACGAAATTCAATACTCTTAAGTCTTAAGCTATGTAAATTTTACTATGTCCTCAAGAGCTTTACGCGATTTCGGCCTTGTGGTTTCATCAACAGGGTATCCAAGCGCAATTACGCCCGCAAATCGCTTTTCAAGCGGGATGTCAAGCAAATTACACAAAGCTTCCCTGTCGTACACTCCCAAAGTGCAACTGCCAAGCCCTTGAGCCTCGGCCGCATAACAAATTGTCACAACTGCCGCGCCTAAATCACCTTTTGCAAAATATTGGCTGTCGATCACTCTACGAATAGTTGGTATTAAAACGGCATGCTCTTCAAGAACAATAATGAATGCCCTAGCGGTAGCGATGTAACTGTTTACACCCATTTGCATAGTGGCTTCAGCCACTTGCGGTAAAAGGTTTTCATTTTCAACAACCACAAAACTCCAAGGCTGAGAATTACACGCAGAAGGCGTTAAACGCGCGGCTTCAATACATTTTACAAGTTTTTCGTGTTCAACTTTTTTAT
>JAVBQM010000031.1:0-7074 GCA_031549065.1 Candidatus Gastranaerophilales bacterium
GAATCCTCAATATAGTAAACAAGTTTCGTTGGCGATTGATAACTGCTTTGATGAAATAGACTACCGCGTTTATTTGCCGATTGAAGAGGGAAAAATCCCCCAACACGAAGGCAAACTCGCGCCGTTATACGAATAAATAAAGTCACACTATAAAATTATAGAAGCCGCCCAATAAACCGGGCGGTTTTATTTTTTACCCTTAGTTTTCAGAGGAATCTCAGTCAATTTACCGCCGTTTTCGATGTAATATTTGCAGGCTAATGTATCTTTTCCTGTTCTTAATTCCTTGGTGTAAATGTAAACGCCGCACTTTTTTGAATTTGGTGCGCAATTTCCCTTTGAAATGAATTTTTGGGTTGAAAGAGTTGTTGTGACGGTGCTTCCTTTAAGCGTTATCATTGTTTTTCCTAAGGGTTCTGAATTGGAAGCAGGTTTTGAATTGGAAACTGGTTCTAAGCGATAGCCGTTTTTCCTGTATTCTTCAGATTTTCTTTCAAGTTCTTGTTGATACTCAAATGCGGCCTTTGCCATGGCTTCTGAATTGTCAAAACTTTTGTCTCTAAAAGCTGTTTCCAGGCTAATTTTGTCTATATTGCAAATGCTATTAGACACATATTTGTTCATACCAAAAATAGTGACGAGCAGCAAGATTGCAAGAACAGTCAAACGTAAAATTCCCCAGACCGTACTCCAAATTGCCCAAAGGCGCTGAACCCTGTGAAATTCGGCTATGCTTTTCCAATCCTTATTTTGCCAAGCCCATTGGTTGCCGAAAAACCCCAGAGCGATGCAGAATATAATAGCGACGATTTTAAACCACGGAATAAATTGGGCTATGGCAGTTATAACAAGCCACACAATAAGCGGTATCCAAGACTTATTTACAATAGACCAAATAGGCGTTATCCAAAACACGCCCCAGTTAAAACCTTTAACATCGTTCGGTATGGGGCTGCCCTTGCCTTTGTTTGGCGGGGCTGCATTCATCTGGCTTTCATCGTAAACTTTCGACATTCTTTAAACTCCAACAACACATATCAGGGAATAATACAGCTTTTTTCATGTGTTGTAAAGAATTTAAAGTATGATTTACGTGTTTTCGCTCAACTTATCAAGCGTTTGGTTGTTAATTTCGCCGCCAATAAGGAGGATTAGTGAGCTGTAGTAAAGCCAGGCCATTAAAATTGCAAATGCCCCGATTGTACCGTAAACTTTGTTATATGTGCCCAATTCGTTAACATAAAGGGAAAAACCCCAAGAACCCAAAAGCCAAAACACGCAAAAGAAAAGAGTTCCGGGCAGAACGCTTTTTCTTGCGACAGAATAATCCTGTGCCGGCAAAACGTAATAGTCAACCATAGCAAGAATAAACAACATTAAAAATGCTACAGGCCAACGCCCGATTAGTAAAATATGCTGGGTCACATCTGTAATCAGCCCGTAATTAAGCAAAAGCGTTATGATGATTTTCCCGAAGATAATAAGGTTTATGCTGATAAAAAGGAAAAATGTGTGCACAAACACCATTAAAACTGAAAGCAGGCGCACGTTTAAAAATGTGCGATTTTCGCGAACTTTATTTGCGCGGTTCAAACCTTTAATGATTGCTGCAATAGCGTTTGAAGCCAAAAACAGCGTTACAAAAAAACCTATTGCGGCAATAATTCCACCCGATTTGAATAAAACAACCTGGTTTAAAACTGTTTGGATCAACTCTATGACTTCTTTGGGTGCAAAGTTTGCAAGAACCATTATGAACTTTGTCATAAAGAATTTTTTTCCAAGCCAGCCGAAAATTGCCATTAAAAAAAGCATAAAAGGAAAAATTCCGATTGACATCATAAAGGCCATTTCTGCTGCGGCATTTGGAAAATCCTCATTAATAATTGTTTTTATGAGGTTTGAGAAATATTCGTGTATGGTAATATGCGCCTTTTTTAGCATCCTACAACCTTTTTAATCTGTTCGATAAGCAGTTCCGTGGCCGCTTCAATAGGTTTATTTATAGTGCAACCCGCGCTTCTCGGGTGACCGCCACCTTGGAATTTTTCGGTGATTCTAATGGCGTCAATGGTTTTAGTTCTGAGACTTACCTTTGTTGTCGCGCCTTTTCCTGACAAAAGTTCGTTTTCTTTTATTACACAGGCGATTTCAACGGTTTTAATGCTGCGGATTGTTTCACAAATGCCTTCTGTATGCTCGTGTTTTGCGCCGAATTTCTCCATATCTGCATTTTTAATAACGGTGTATGCGACTTTACCATCCAAAAGAAAAACCGTGTTTGAAACACAATATGCCTGAAACATAACCATAGCCTTGCTTTTAGAATCATAAACTTTTCTTGCTAAATCAGCACAATCGGCTCCGCGCTCAATCAAGGCCGAAGCCATAGCAAGCGCTTTGGGGGTTGTATTGTCATATCTAAATCCGCCCGTGTCGGTCATTAAGGCTACATAAAGGCAATCAGCCATATCTTTTGTGATTTCAATATTTTTTGCGACAAAGAAGTCATACAAAATTTCTCCGCAACTGGAAGCGCCTGGGTTAATGAGATTGATTTTGCCAAAACCGGGATTGGTTTTATGGTGGTCAATGTTAATTGTTGTTTTTACGCTCGCAAATATATCCCTTGCAGAAAGTACCATACGCTCAATTGAAGCTACATCAACCGTTATAACAAGGTCGTAAATATTTTCGACATTGCGCAAGGTTTTTGCTTCTTTAATCGTCGGTAAAAATTCATAAATCTCGGGAATTTCTTGCCCCGGGCGGGTTTGGATAAGCATATCGGCTGCGTAAGCCGGTGCTAAGCCGGTCGCGGAGAGCGGCTGGCGAGCACTACGGCAATTATCGATGAAAATTTTTAATGCACACATTGAGCCCAGGGTATCACCGTCAGGGTTGACGTGTGAAATAACTAAAATCCTTTTTGCACTTTCAATTGAAGCCAGAATTTCGTCGAAGATTTTTTCCATTTGTATAAAATACCATAAATACCGCACTCGTTCAATTTGTTCTAATCTTAATTCAAATTGCAATAAAGATTAGAAAAATTTGATATAATGAAATGAACGAGAGAATAGAAGTGGAGTTTTGTACAAGTATGTCAAAAGTGCTGAAACGTAAGATCAGCTCGACAGGCTATCGCCTGTTTTTCATACTGCAACTGTTAATTCAGGGGCCTGTTTCAAAAGAGGAAATTTTAGCTGAAATCAATAAAAATAACACAATCGGGAGGGTAAGCGAAGACACAATTCGCCTTGATATCAACACACTTAAAAGTGCCGGCTTTGAAATCATCACCGGCAGTAAAAGCGAAGGCTATAAATATTTTCTCGACTGGAACCCGCTCAAAATTGATTTTGACAGAAGCGAAATTAAAATTTTCGGCCTGGTAAAAAAGGCGGCAATTGAACTTTGCGACTGGGAATTTATAGTAAATTTACATGAAGTTTTTTCCAAAATTTCAAAATTTGTACAAGATGAAAGCATTGTGAATGATTTTTTAAATTTTGGTTATTTTTCAAACATTGATTTTGAAATTTTAAAACAGCTTAACGTTGCCTGCAAAAGTCGTAATATGGTTAAACTACTCTATCTTTCACCTCAGAGCGGTGAAAAAACCATTGACATTTTTTGCGAGAAAATTATTTATAAACGAGATTCCAAAAAGCTTCATCTGTGGGGCAAATCGCCTCAATATGAAGACGGAGTTTATTTAAGAATTGACAATATTTTAAAAATCCTGCGCAATGATTTTACAAAACATGATAATAAACTAAAGATTAAAACCTGTAGATACAGACTGAAACACAGCATCGGCGAGCACTTTAAGCTTGAAGAACGGGAAAAAATTACCGCCAACACGCCGGAATTCCTTGAAATTAAAAGTGAGATTTATTCTGAATTCTATTTTATCCAAAGAATTTTGAGCTTTGGATCACATTGTTTTTGGGTTGAAGACAATGAAATTCGAAGCAAAATTTTAGATAAGCTTAAAAAGATGAGAGCGCTGTACGTATGAAAAAACTCAGAAAACTTGAAACAAGTTATCGTATAATGAAAGTCCTTAAAATGCTTCACGCCAAACCTTTGGGGATTGACGAACTTTGCTACGAGCTTGATATCAATGAAGTCGGGGTAAATCGCGAAACTATTACGAAATATTTTTCAACCCTCAGAGAAGTCGGGTGCGTTATTGAAAAGCGCGGCGGTAAATTCTGGCTTAAGCATATGCCGCTTTTTGTGAATTTTACCAGAAAAGAACTCGAAACTATGGCAATTTTCCAAAAGTTTACTCAGAAACTACATCAAAAAAGAATAGATGACAAAATTCAAAGCGCGCTTGCGAAAATCTTGAGGATGACCGATATCGAGCTTCATAAGCAATATTATACGATTTTAAGCGCCGTAAAATTTGAGGATATTTTCTATAAAAACAAAGAAAAATTTGAACTCTTGTCTAATTTTTTTGATGAAAATTCCAGGAATCTGAAAATAAAATATCGCGGCGGGTATTTCAAAATTTCACCCAAAAGCTTTAAATTTGGCGAAAATTCTGTGTATTTATTTGCTTTTAATGAAGCAAATAAAAAGTACGAAAACTTCCTTTTGGATGACATCGAAGAAATCATGAGCCTTATTCAATCAAAAAGCACACAAGATTTTGCTTTGTCGACTATATTTAAAATTACCGGACGTCTTGCAAGCGGCTATTTTCCTTATGAGGGCGAGATTGTTACCCGGATGAACAAAGACAACAAAAATGTTTTAAATAAGATACAAGATAAAAAAGAGCTCCGAGCAAGGCATTTAAGGTATGGCGAATTTTGTACGCTTATTTCTCCGCAAAGCGAGTTGGAAGATTTCGTAAAAGAAATTGATGAGATGATTAAGAATTACTCAACTTGCTCCTGAAGGGCGCCCACGCCCCCGAATTTTCTCGCTTCATTCATCATAGGCTTTATCAAGCATAGCAAGACGTTGACGCGCTTGATACATAAAGCATTCTTTAACAATAAGGTCTATATTGCTTTGTGTTACCGAGGTAAAATTAAGCGCAATGGCATATCCATTTGTCGAACCAAAAGATACAGGTTTTGACGAAACTACGTTTGCAAAAGTTTGTATGGGTTTTCCGCCGATTTTAAATGTCACACTGATTTTATCGTTCGCGCTAATGTCGTCTTTGCAATAGAAACCGCAACCTCTTGCGCTAAAATTGGTTGTGACCGCATCGTATGTTCTTCCGCTGTCCACGGTAACCTTTACGGGAACTCGCAAATTAACGCGGACATATTCGCGCCTTTGCACGCGTTCGGAGCTTTTGGCGAAACTTATTTTGTAATATTTCTCATACACTTCTAAAACGACACACTTGAGGTTGTAAATTCCTTCAGGGGTATACAAATAAAGATTTATATTTTGACGCGCGCTAAGAAGCGCAACCTTGTCCCGGTATTTAGGAATTGAAATCAGGTAGAAATTTTCGCCGGTCTTAAGAAATTTGCTTTTGTAGCGCTCTTTTTTACCGTCGCTATTGAGTATGACGATTTCAAAACCCCTGTCGACCGTCGTGTATTTTGAGTAATCTTCCATCGATTATTCCTCAGCAATATCAAGCAGATTTATTTGTGCACTTTCTTCACCCGGTTGAGGAGTTGGTTTTATTTCAACTGCGGGATCTTCCTCGGGTTCGATTATTTTGTTAACTGAAACAACGCTGTCGCCACCGTCTAGGTTTTGAACCCTAACGCCTGTTGCAGGCCTTCCCTGTTGAGAGATTGTACCTGCTGAAACACGTGTTACCACGCCGTTTGCGCTAACAACCATAATTTCGTCTTTTTCTTCAACAATAGTTAAAGCCACAAGTCTTGATTTTGGTGATTTGAATTTCGTTGCAATCAAGCCCAAGCCGCCCCTGTTTTGACCTCTGAATTCAGAAAGTTTAGAGCGTTTGCCAAAGCCGTCCGATGTCATAACAAGTAAATCGGCATCGTAGTTACGAGGAACAATGTCGCAGCCGATAATAAAGTCATCGCGGCGCAATTTCATTGACGTTACACCTCTTGCCGAGCGGCCGAGAGGCCTCAAATCTTCAATATTAAAGCGTATTGCCATACCACAGCTTGTGCCTATTATGACCTCATCGTTGCCTTTGGCGAGTTTCACCCAATTTAGAATGTCGTCATCTGTCAGGCCAATTGCTATAATACCCGTGCGGCGGATATTTTTGAAGTTATCAAGGCTTATACGTTTAATTGAACCCAGTTTTGTGAGCATAATTAAATTCATATCAGGTTTAAATTCGCTCACAGGAACGACCGCCGTGATTGTTTCATCCTGTTCAATCGGAAGCATATTAATTATCGGCAAGCCTTTTGCCTGTCTTCCGCCTTCAGGGAAATCGTAAACGTTTAGGCTGTAAACTGTTCCTTTAGAAGAGAAGAACAATACTTTATCATGCATCATCGCCGTGAAGAAATGTCCAACGTCATCGTCTTCTTTGGTTTTCATTCCGCCCTTGCCCCTTGTGGCGCGGTTTTGCCTTTCGAACGTGTCCAAAGAAATTCGTTTAATATAGCCTTGGCGAGTGATAAACACAGCCATAGCAACGTTTGGCGTTAAATCTTCAATCGTCACTTCTCCGGCGTCGCGCACAATTTGTGTGCGTCTTTCATCGCCATATTTCGCTCTGTCTTCTTCAAGTTCTGTTTTAATTATGTTCAAAACCTTTTGCCTGTCTGCCAAAATCGCTTCGTATTCTTTGATTTTTTTGAGCAATTCTTCATATTCATTCTTGATTTTGTCTTGTTCTAACCCGGTTAAACGGCGTAATTGCATTTCAAGGATAGCATTTGCCTGGTCAGCATCAAGCCCGAAACGGCTCATTAACCCGTTGCGCGCGGCTTCTGTGTTTGGGGATTTCTTAATGAGTTCAATCACTTCATCTAATGCGCCGAGTGCTATCATCAAGCCCGCTAAAATGTGGGCGCGATGCTTTGCTTTTTTGAGGAAGAAAATTGTTCTGCGGGTAATAACTTCAACCCTGTGTTCTACAAATTCGTTTAAAAC
>JAVBQM010000043.1:0-3987 GCA_031549065.1 Candidatus Gastranaerophilales bacterium
GGTTTTTTTTATGCAATAAAATCGGATATTGCACTATAAGCAATATCAACAAGCTTTTTAAGTTCTTCATCTGTTATCACATAAGGCGGCATGAAATAAATCACATCTCCTAAGGGTCTTAAAACAGCGCCAAGTTTGAGCGCGCGCTCATAAACCTTTTGTCCGACCCGCATTTCAAAAGGGAAAGGTGTTTTTGTTTCTTTATTTTGAACAAGCTCAATTGCCGCAACCATACCCATTTGGCGGATATCGCCGACGTTTGGGTGTGTGCGGAATTTCTGAAGTTCGGCGCTCAACAGCTGTGACTTTTGTGCAACAACTGCCTCAATGTTCATCTCTTCTAAAATTTTCAAACTCTCGAGCCCAAGCCTTGTAGCAAGTGGGTTTCCCGTGTAACTGTGGCCATGGAAAAAAGTTTTCATCGTTTCGTAATCATCATAAAAGGCATCGTAAATTTCTTGTGTCACGATTGTGGCCGAAAGGGGCATATAGCCTGCTGTTATGCCTTTTGCAACGCAAATCATATCGGGTTCAATTTGTGCATGGTGATAGGCAAACGCTTTGCCTGTACGCCAAAAGCCTGTTGCAACCTCATCGAGAATAAGAAGGGTATTGTAATTATCACAAAGCTCCCTTAAGCGCTTTAAAACCTTCGGGGGGTATGCGATCATGCCGCCTGCACACTGAATAAGCGGCTCGATAATAACCCCTGCGATTTCGCCGTCATGGTTTTTCAAAAACGTCTCACAAGAGTTTAAACATTCACAGTCACAGGTTTCTTTATTGCACCCTGTCGGGCATCTGTAGCAATAAGGCGAATCGGACTGATAAATTTCAAAAAGAAGCGGTTTGTAAACTTTATGGTAAAGGTCTACCCCGCCAACGCTTACTGCGCCAAGGGTGTCTCCGTGGTAAGAATTTTTAAAGGCGATGAATTTAGAGCGGCTGCTTTCACCCTTGTGGCACCAATATTGATACGCCATTTTAAGCGCCACTTCAACAGCTGTTGATCCGTTATCGGAATAAAAAACCTTGCTCAAAGCCCTGCCTGCGAGCTTTACCAATTTTTCGGCCAATTCCACTGCGCTTTTGTGTGTAAAACCACTGAAAATAACATGTTCGAGTGTTTGTGCTTGCTCGTATAAAACCTTATTTAAGCGCTCATTTGAATGGCCCAATGTATTTACCCACCAGCTTGAAACCCCATCTATGTAAGCATTTCCATCACTATCATATAAATAAACGCCCTTTGCGCGCTCAATCAAAATCGGCGGGTTTTTTGCGGCCTCTTTCATTTGTGTGAAAGGGTGCCAAACGTATGTGAAGTCTTTTGTTAAGAGGTTTTCACTATTCATATGTCCATGATAATATAAACATATTATTAGTAGAGGAGTTAAAATTATGACAAGAAGACCTGTTATTGCGGGAAACTGGAAAATGCACAATGACACAAAAGAGAGCATAGATCTTGTTAACGGCATTATGGAAGGTGTTAGAGATATTGAAAAAAGCGTACTACCGGAAGTTGTTGTGGCCCCAGTGTTTACGGCAATACCTGCGGTAAAAGTTGCGCTTGATGCTTGCGGTTGCGGTAAGGTTGCTTTGGCGGCGCAAAACTGCTACCACGAGGTAAAAGGTGCGTTTACCGGTGAAATTTCAATTTATATGTTAAAAGAATTCGGCGTGAGCCACATAATCATCGGCCACTCTGAACGCCGTCAATACTTTGGCGAAACAGATGATATGGTGAACAAAAAAGCGTTGGCAATATTGAACGCCGGCCTGACGCCTATAATCTGTTGCGGTGAAAGCCTTGAGCAGCGCGAAGCAGGCGTTACAGACGCCCACATTGCTGCGCAAATTACAAAAGCACTTGAAGGAATCGAACCAGGGGATGTTGCCAAATCGGTTATCGCTTACGAACCAATCTGGGCAATAGGCACGGGTAAAACTTGCGATTCAGTTGAAGCAAACCGTGTAATAAAAGCTATTCGTGCGGTTGTTTCAAACGTTTCCGGTGCTGATGCGGCCTCTAAAATTCGTATTCTTTATGGTGGAAGCGTAAACCCTTCAACAATCGAAGAACAAATGGCGCAAAGCGATATCGACGGTGCTCTTGTAGGCGGTGCAAGCCTTAAGGCAGATAGTTTTGTTGAAATCGTTAAGGGAGCGATGTAAGGAGTTTAGGCGTGAATAAATTTTATCTCACAACCGCAATAGATTACGTTAACGGCGAGCCGCATATCGGTCATGCCTATGAAAAAATCCTTTCTGACGTTATTTTCAGACATTTTAAACAACGCAGAGATGAATATTATTTCTTAACAGGCACGGACGAACATGGTATTAAAATACAAAAAACTGCTGCTAACCTTGGTGTCACTCCCCAGGAGCTTTGCGATAAAAATGCAGATAAATTTAAGGAAGCGTGGAAGGAACTTGGAATCAGATACTCAAAGTTCATTCGCACTACAGACCCTGACCATAAAAGAATTGTCCAAAAGATTTTTGAAAAACTTCTTTCAACGGGCGACATCTACAAAAGCGAATATACCGGCCTTTATTGCAGCGGCTGTGAGTGCTTTTTAAACCCGTCTGAGTTGGACGAGGAAGGTAATTGCCCTGTTCATAACACCAAACCTGAAGAAGTGAGCGAAGAAAACTACTTTTTCCGTCTTACCAAGTACAAAGACGCTCTTATTAAACACATAAACGAGCGCCCAAAATTCATTTTGCCGCACTTCCGTGCTCAAGAAGTCCTCAACCAGCTTGAAAACATTGAAGATATCTCGGTGTCGCGTGCCAAGGCGAATGTATCTTGGGGAATTCCCGTTCTTTCTGACCCCGAGCAGGTAATTTATGTTTGGATTGACGCGCTTTCTAACTACATCACGGCCCTTGGCTATTCACCGGATGGAATCGGCGACATTTTGTTTGAAAAATATTGGCCTGCAAACGTTCATATTGTAGGTAAGGATATTCTGAAATTCCACGCGATTTACTGGCCTGCAATTCTTATGGCGCTTGGCGTTAAGCTTCCTAAGTGTATTTATGCTCACGGCTGGATTATGGTTGACAAATCAAAAATGAGTAAAACCACAGGTAATGTAATTTCACCTTCTGCTATTTTGGAAGCCTTTGAACTGGATAAGACACCTTCTAAGGCTGATGCACTTCGCTATTATATGTGCGTTTGCGCCGCTTCGGGCAAGGACGGAAACTATTCGGATGAAGACTTTAAAGAACGTGTAAATGCCGATTTAGCAAACAATATGGGTAATTTATTGAACCGCACTTTGAATATGCTTGTAAAATATTTTGATGGCGAGATTAAGCGCGAACATATTTGTGAAAATGAGTTGAGTGAAACCGCACACGCTGCCATTCTTAAAGTTAAAGAGAATTTCGATAATTACAGGGTTGCTGAAGCTGCCCAAGAAATTCTTTCTATTGTGGATGAAGCCAATAAATTTGTGAATGATAATGCCCCCTGGGGGCTGGCAAAAGAGGCCGCCTCGCTTGACGCGCCAGCCGCTGTAGCGAAAATGCGCGAATGTGGCGAAGTTCTTTATAGTGTTTTAAATCTAATGGTTTATGTGGGCGTTTTAATCAGGCCGTTTTGCCCTAGTATCGCTAAAGAAATCGCGCGTCAATTGAATTTTGATATAACAATGAAGCTCGATGAATTAAAACCGATGATGATACCTCCGGGTAAATTAATTGAAGCCGAGGCCATAAGCCCTGTGTTTTTGCGCCTTGACAGTGAATTTGCGACCGATAAAAAAGCGTAGAAATTTTCGGATGCCTCTCGCGCTTTTTACTAGCCAAGTTCTTGGGCGAAGTCTTGAAACATATCTTTAGCAGCTCCGCTTCTCCATTGCTTTAATTTATAGGTTACATAATCTGCCGAATTTGTTTTATTCATATTCGGGTTAAAGCGTTGCCTTAAAGCTTCTTTGGGAGACATTTGGAATATATTTTTTATTA
>JAVBQM010000071.1:0-3116 GCA_031549065.1 Candidatus Gastranaerophilales bacterium
ACAAGGCTCAAAACCACGCCAAGCCCCAAAACAAACGCAACAGCCTGAAGGGTGGATTTTGCCAAACTTTGTTCACGAGAGATTCCAACATAACTTACAATTATCGGCAAAACCCCCAGCGCACAAGGCGATAGCGAGCTCAAAAGCCCTCCTGCAAAGGAAATTAATAAAAATAAGGGCGTGAAACTTCCGGTTAATTCAAAGTTAAGCAATTATTTCTTCCCTTTTGGTGCTGCAGGCTTTTTTGGTGCAGCCGGTTCATTAAAAGCTACATTTTTCAAAAGTTTTTCAAGTTCATCATGTTTTACAAGGGATTCGTATTTTTTAATCACGGTGCCGTTAGCAGTAGTAACAACAATGGTCGGCGTCACAGTTACCTTATATTTTTTGATTAAGTCCTTAGTTACTTGCCTTCCGCCATCTTCACCTGTAACGATATGTTCCACAAAGAAGATTTTCCTATCAAACTCATCTTTTAAACCCCTGAGTTCTTTGCTTTGTTCCTTACACTCTCCGCAAAATGGCGAATGGAAAATATAAACCTTTGGCAAATTAGCTTCTTCGTAATTTTTTATATTATTTTCATCAACTGCCATTTGAACCTGCATAGGGTTAACAAATTGAGTCATTCCCGCTTCGGCACGGTTTTCTGCTCTATGATTCAAAATTCCGTAAAGACCCAGCGGCAGAGCAAAAATTATTAAAATAATCAGCCAATTTTTCATTTTTTACCTCATTTTCAAAGTTTTTAAAAATTATACTGTGAGCAAAACAGAAATTCATTAAACAAACAGGCTAGGTTCTTTTTAATAATACTACCGCTTGCGCTGCAATTGCTTCGCCTGCGCCAATTTCGCCCAAATGTTCGTTGGTTTTTGCTTTAATTGCAAGCTGGCTTTGTTCTACGCCCAAGACGTCTTCAAGAACAGAGCGCATTTTGTCGATATAAGGCGCTAATTTTGGTTCTTGGGCGATTATTGTCGTGTCGATGTTTTCAATTCTGTAACCAAGTTCGCCCATAAGTTCAATCACCTGCGAGAGCAGGCTAAGAGAATCTACATCTTTATATCTCGGGTCGGTATCAGGAAAAAGGGTCCCTATATCTTTTTGCCCCATGGCCCCCAAAAGCGCGTCAATTATGGCATGGATTAAAACATCACCGTCAGAGTGCGCAACGCAACCCTTGCCATGCGGAATTTCAACTCCGCCCAAAACCAACCTGCGGCCGGCTTCAAGCCTGTGAATATCACAACCTTGCCCTACTCGCACAAAACCCCCTTTAATACATATTTTTCAACAGCATCTGCCCAGCCATCACAATCCGGGTGGGCGCAAATATAATCCGCAACTTTTTTCAAACCTTCGCTGGCATGCTCTGTTGCAACTCTTACCCCTGCGCATAAAAGCAAGTCAATGTCGTTATCTTGATCACCGCTTGCAAAAATCTCGCATTGCTCGATTCCCCATAAATCGGCCAAATGTTTTAGTGCGTTACCTTTCGAAGCTTCAATGTCTGTAATTTCAAGATAATATTTATGTGAACGGACAATATTTAAAACATTTCCGTAACGCTCTTTTAACTCTTTGCTGAGTGTTTGCATCTCGTTTTCATCGTGCGTTATTGCAAGCAATTTTGAAACCGTGCCAAGCTTAATATCGTCAAAATTATCAATTACTTCGTATGTTACAAAGCGCCCTGTGGAATATTCATCCATGTAATTTTCATCTTCCACAAGAATTTTGTCATCATTATAGAGATTTGTATGCACGCCCTTTTCGCGAAGGAATTCAATAATTTCTCGCACCAAATTGTGTTCTACCGGGCGTTTCCAAAGAATTTCATTTCCTTGCCTCAGAATTGAACCTTGTGAACAAATTATCGGGGTTTTAAGCCCAAGTTGCTCTGCCGCGGGCCAAACACCGTTGTAAACTCGCCCTGTTGCAAGAACAACAGGAATATTCATCTCTTCGAGCTTCCTTACAGTCTCCAAAACCTTGGGGCGAAAAATGTTGCAATCCCCTAAAATCGTGCCATCAATGTCTGTAACAACCAGTTTAATCAAAAAATTGTCCCCGAAAGTTCTTGTCTCATTTTTTTTATTATACAATACAAATAGAGAATGAATAGGGATTTATAAGATGAGCAAGGTCGAAAGACAACACCCGCAAGAGCAGGATGCTATTAAAAGAAGAAGTAATTTCGAAGCAGTTGAAGAAAATTTAACCAAAGAACAAGCAGAGCTTGAGGCTTCCAGATGTCTGAAGTGCAAAAATGCAATGTGCAAAAAAGGCTGCCCCGTAAGCGTAAATATACCTGAATTTATTGAGGCGCTTAGTTCAGGCGACATTAAAGGCGCAGGCAATATTATTCGCGAAACGAACATGCTTCCTTCTGTTTGCGGAAGGGTTTGTCCCCAAGAAAGGCAGTGCGAAAGCAAATGTGTACTCGGAATTAAAGGAAAGCCCGTAGCGATAGGCGCTTTAGAAAGATATGTCGGTGATAACACGGAGCCCGCACGCTCTGAAATCAAGGAAAACGGCAAAAAAGTTGCCATTGTAGGTTCAGGCTGCGCAGGGATGAGTGCCGCGGCAGACCTTAGAAACGCAGGTTTTGACGTAACGGTTTTTGAGGCACTGCACGAACTTGGCGGTGTTTTAAGATATGGCATTCCTTCTTTCCGTTTACCGCGCAAGGTTTTAGATAGAGAAATCACATCGCTTAGAGAAATCGGCGTGAAGTTTGAAAAAAACGTTGTGGTTGGAAAATCAATCACTTTAAAACAGTTAAAAGAAGAGGGTTTTCAGGCAATTTTCATTTGTTCCGGCGCGGGGCTGCCGAAAATGCTCAATGTTCCCGGAGAAAATTTCAATGGGGTTTATAGCGCAAACGAGTTTTTAACACGCGTTAATTTGATGCATGCTCATAAAGATGACACCCCGACACCTCTAAAAAGCGGCACCAGAGCGGCAATTATAGGTGGCGGCAATGTTGCAATGGATGCAGCCAGAACCGCTGTTCGTGTTGGTTACAAAGAAGTTTACGTTGTTTATAGGCGCACCGAAGAAGAACTTCCCGCAAGGCTTGAAGAAATTCGCCACGCAAAAGAAGAAGGTGT
>JAVBQM010000035.1:0-2720 GCA_031549065.1 Candidatus Gastranaerophilales bacterium
AAGAAAAATACGGGCAAATCGTTGACAACCTTGAGTTTGGCTGTTTAAACGGTAAAGTTGTTGAAAATTACCAGTTCGAATGTATGCGTAATAAAACCGCTGATGATAAAGTTGATATGCTTGTTTGCGCTATAACCGAACTGAAAAAAGAACTGGAAATTCCGCTTTCAATTAAAGACGCGGGTATAAGCGAAAAAGACTTCTACGATAAACTGGATGAGCTTGTAAACCTGGCTTTTGATGACCAATGTACCGGTGCAAACCCAAGCTATCCTTTGATGAGCGAAATGCGCGAAATCTATATTAAAGCTTACAATGGGGAATGCTAATGGCTCAAACAATCGCACAAAAAATCATATCAGAACATTGCAATAAGGCTGTTGAAGCCGGAGAGCTTGTAATAGCCAAGGTTGATGTTTGCGCAACGCAAGACGGCACAGGCCCTTTGACGATACAAGAATTCAAAAAGCTTGGCAAACCTGCACTTGCAAACCCTGAGCGTACAATTTTGTTTATTGACCACGCTGCACCTTCACCCCGCAAAGAGCTTTCAAATTCTCACAATGTAATTCGCGAATTCGCGCGTGAATACGGTGCGGTGCTTTCTGACATTGGCGAGGGTGTTTGTCACCAAAGATTAATTGAAGATTTTGTTAATCCTGGTGAAATCCTTGTGGGGGCTGATTCTCATACCTGTACATCAGGGGCTCTCGGCGCTTTTGCAACAGGCATGGGTTCAACCGATATTGCCGTTGCTTTCGGTCTGGGAAAAACTTGGTTAAAGGTGCCCCACGCTTATAAAATCGTTGTTACGGGTAAATTTGCACCAAATGTATGTTCAAAAGATTTAATGCTGCATCTTATCGGGATGATTGGAGCGGACGGCGCAACTTACAAATCGCTTGAATTTTGCGGCGACACTATTGAAAATATGTCAATGTCCGAGCGCTTTACTCTTGCAAATATGGCAGTTGAGGCAGGTGCTAAAGCAGGGTTATTTGAAACAGATGAAAAAACGCGCGCTTATTTAAAAGAACATAGCCGCGAAGATAAATTCAGAGAAATTAAAATTGACCACAATGCGCAATATGAAAGAATTATAGAAATCGACGCGAGCAAAATCGAACCGACTGTTTCTTGCCCTCATACCGTTGATAACACAGATTTGGCGCGTAATTTAGGTGATGTTAAGGTTGATCAGGTTTTCATAGGCACCTGTACAAACGGCAGAATTGAAGACTTGCGTGTGGTGGCAGAAGTTTTAAAAGGGCAAAAAAGGCACCCCGAGACACGCCTGCTTATTGTTCCGGCTTCAAAAGAAGTTTTTCTTCAAGCTGAAGAAGAAGGTTTGTTGAAAATTTTTCTTGAAGCAGGTGCGTCGTTCTTGCCTGCAGGTTGCGGACCTTGCGTAGGTGTACACGGTGGGATTTTGGGCGATGGCGAAGTTTGCCTTGCAACCCAAAACCGTAATTTTCAAGGACGCCTGGGAAACACGGAAGGTAAAATTTATCTTGCCTCACCTTATGTTGCCGCAAAAACCGCGATAAAAGGTTACATTTCATGCTAGAAAAACACAGAGATACAATCGAAGAGGTAATTGAGGGAACCATTGAAACCGCAAAAGAGGTTGCAAAAAAGACTGCGACTAAAATTGTTAATTTGGCTTTCGGTGAAAAGAAAATTATCGGAATTCCGCGCGCGTTAGGCTATTACCAGCAATTTCCATTTTTATACGGCTTTTTCAAATATCTGGGTTTTGAGATTGTGTTATCCGATAGAACCACCAAAAAAACTCTTTCTGACGGCTCCGCACTTGTTGTAAGTGAAACCTGTCTGCCTATAAAAGTTTACGCCGGACACATTATAAACCTTATAAATAAAGGCGTTAAGCACATTTATGTACCTTCAATTCAATCGATTGCGCCTAAAATTTATAATTGCTCCAAAATTCGCGGCTTACCCGATTTAATTCGAAACATTATTAAAGCTGATATCGATATAATTGAAGCCACGCTTGATAAATCTGAAAAAGATCAAGGGTTATTTGAATTCTTAAAAGAATGTGTTGTAAAATTTAGAATTAAAGATGAAAAACTCATCAAAAAAGCCATGAAAGCCGGTTGGGTAGTGCACAACAATTTTAAAGTTATGATGCAACATGGTATGGATTTTGAACAAGCGCTTAAAAACGCGCAAAACGGACAAATTATAATTCCTCCAAAAGCTGCCTTGAAACCCGTAAATGTTGCGATTGTGGCGCATGGGTACAATATTTATGACGCAAAAGTTTGTATGGATATTTTCAAAAAGCTTCAAGGCTTCAACGTAGGCACTTTTAGCGCTTATAATCTCACAGACGAACAACTTAAAGACGGTATGCACAACCTTAAAAGTGATGTTTATTGGGCAAATGAACTTGAAATGACCGGCTGCGCGGGTCATTATCTAAATTCTGATCTTATTGACGGCATTGTTACTGTAACCGCATTTGGCTGCGGGCCTGATTCGCTTATGATTGAGCGAATGGTTAGAAAGAGCAAAAATTTCAGCAAACCGATTTTAAATTTAACAATTGATGAACACACCGGGGAAGCGGGTTTTGTTACAAGACTTGAGGCATTTTGTGATATGCTTTTTAGGAAAAAACGTATTGCAGACGCTGCAAAAGTCGATGTTGCAGCTCTGGTTTAAGTCTTTTTTTAAGTTACTTATCCATTCTA
>JAVBQM010000007.1:0-4098 GCA_031549065.1 Candidatus Gastranaerophilales bacterium
AAATGTTTGCTTTGATGCCCACTTCATCCAAACTTTTTTTAATATTTTCGACAAGCAAGGCGATGGCTTTGTCACGGTCGTGCTTTGTTTGGGCGACACTTTTTGCAATTTCATAATATTTTTCAGGGTGGATATATCGAAGCGACAAATCTTCAAGCTCTGCTTTCATTTTACCGATACCAAGGCGGTTAGCAAGCGGCGCGAAAATATCAAGTGTTTCTACCGCAATCCGCTTTTGTTTGTTTTGTGCCATATAACTTAAAGTGCGCATGTTATGGAGCCTGTCGGCCAACTTTAAAAAGATAATACGCGTGTCTTGCGCCATTGCGACAAACATTTTGCGGAAGTTTTCTGCCTGGCGCTCTTCTTTGCTTTCAAATTGAAGTTTCCCGAGTTTTGTGACGCCTTGAACCAAATTAAGCACATCTTCGCCAAAAAGCTCGCGAATAGTATCTTCGCTTGTTGGCGTGTCTTCAAGAATATCATGCAAAAGGGCCGCTATAATTGTGCTTTTATCTACTCTTAGTTCGGCTAGAATTTTAGCTACTTCAACAGGGTGAACAATGTAAGGTTCTTCGCTCACGCGGTATTGCCCGTGGTGTAATTTATCCGCAAAATTAAACGCAGCTTCAATTTCTTCGATTTCTTCTTTGCTTCGCTTTTGTAAAATTAATAATTCTTTTAATTCATCATATATAATCATATAATATTTAATACTTTACTACTTTTTTTAAGGTTTTAAAAGACATGCTTGAAAAAATCAAACAAATATCCACCCCTTGCAGCGAAGGTTTTTTGCTAAAAGTGAAAATTATTGCAAATTCAAAGCAAAATTCGCACGAGTTTATAAGCGAGGCGGATTATTCTCTTAAAATCAAAATTTCAAAACCGGCGGTTGATGGCAAAGCCAATGAAGAAATTATTAAATATGTTTCCAAAATTTTAGGTTTGTCTAAAAATAAAGTTTCAATTATGAAAGGCGAAAAATCCTCTCTAAAGACGCTTTTATTGAGATTTTAAACTCATTTGAGTGACTTAAACGTAAAGATATGTTATAATTTTTTAATAAAAGGGTCAATTTTTTCGATTGATGATACTTGTGTAAGAACATCCTATTGGCATTCCCCAAGTAAAGGCCCTATGGTTAGTTAAGGTACAAAAGTGAATTTTAACCCCCAAGATACAGGCGGAACAGGCAACAGAACCGAGTTTGATGCTTCAAAGACGCACCAGGAAAACTCCAGTGCAGTTTTTTCGAACCCCATAATTCGAACTGCGCAAAATCCGCGCACTACAGTGAACAAGCTTTATGGCGGCTACAACCAAAACCGCCTTAATTCGGGCAGCACTTATAATTATAATGAGATTTTTCACTATTTAAACGCGAATTTTTCAATGAAAAATGAACCGGAAGAGCTTTTATATTCACTTCACAGCGTGCTTGCAAGTAAAATGCATGTGAATTTTACTTCAATAGGACTTTTAAATAAACAAAACGACGCTATTAATATCAGGCTTATTGATAAAATCGGCTCGACTTATTCCACCAAAATTTTATTAAGCGATGTCGATAACCCGATAACCAAGTGTTATCTTGAAAAAAATCCGCAGTACACTGATAATTCGGATTTCTTAAATGCTTCTTATTTGCCGAATTCGACGACGCTTATTATACCTATGCTCGCTTCAGGAGGCTGTTTCGGGGTGCTTGCTGTCGGAAACGGTTCATCCGGTGAACATTTAGAGTTTTATCGTTTCCTTGGAAGCTATATCGGTATGTTTGCCCAAAATTCCGAACTTTTGGCAACAGTGGAGCAAAACACCGATAAAGACGCTCTCACGGGTCTTGCAAACCATAAATATTTCCAAGAAAAGTTGACAGAAAATATCAAAGCGGCCGAAAGCAAAAATGAAATGCTTTCCGTCTGCATTTTCGATATTTCAAATATTTCCCAAATTAACCGTGATTTTGGACACGCTAAAGGCGATGAAATAATTAAAGTCGTCGCTCAAAAAATTAAAGAAAACATAAGAAACACCGATTTTGCGGGCCGCTATGGCGGAGATGAAATTGATATTATTATGCCAAGCACTTCAATTAACGAAGCAAAATATATTGCTGAATATCTTTCATACACTCTTACATGTATATATATTGACGATGTAGGACCCGTTAAATTAAGTGCGGGTGTTTCAACTTACCCGGACACCACAAAAAGCCAGGAAAAATTACTTATTTTGGCCGAACAGGCAATGCACATTTCAAAAAGCAAAAGCTATGAAAACGGCAACTTCGTTGTTGTGACCTCTGAAGATTTTGATTTCTGGGATGATACGGCCTTAAAATCTTTCGCGGAAGTTTTAACAAAGCGCCATGCGCAAGTAGGCATTGACTTTGAAGACGAACTTGTTAAAAAATTCCACGATGAAAAAATTATTTCAAACAAGCACTTGCTTGAAGTTGTAACTTCTCTGGCAGGCACAATTGACGCTAAAGATACTTACACAAAAGGCCATTCGACCTTTGTTTCAAAATATTCTACCGCTCTTGCGCGCGCAATTAACTTACCGGAAGTTGAAGTTGAGCGTATTAAACTGGGCGCAATGCTCCATGACATCGGTAAAATCGGCATTCCCGAGCAAGTTTTAAGAAAACCCACTATGCTTACAGACGAAGAGTGGGAAGTTATGAGGCAGCACCCTATAATCGGCGCGGATAAGGTTTTATTACCTAACGAAAGCTTGCATGATTTAATTCCGATGGTTAAATTCCACCATGAACATTGGGATGGAAGCGGCTATCCTTTTGGTTTAAAGGGCGAAGATATTCCGCTAAACGCAAGAATTGTAGCCATAGCTGATGCTTACCACGCACTTATTAGTGACAGACCGTACCGCAAAGGCTTGAGCGTTGAGAAGGCTTGTGAAATCTTAAAGTTAGGCGCAGGCATTCAGTGGGACAGAGAATTAATAAGACATTTTGTGGTTATCGCGCAAAGTCTTACGACTATGGAGTAAAAACTCTAAGACGGCCCCACTAGAAAAGCTATAAGCGATATGTTAAAATAAGTAAGTATAGGAAGTCGAAGGAAATATTGTGCTGGTCGGATTTAATCAATTAGCGCTTGCAAGTGCGCACCAACAGAAGCAAACTCAAAAAACTGCGATTGAGCAAGAAAATAAAGCGCGCTACGCTGATGTTTACAGCCACGAACTTGCGCATAAGGCTGCTGCGGGTTCTTTTGGCGGAGCGATTAATATTGATAAAAACGCTGAAGGCCTTATTACAGGCGGGCATGTTGATATTTTAATGCCCACGCTTGATCTTAAAAACCCCGAGAAAACTAAAAACCACGCCCAAATTGTTTTCAGAGCCGCAATGGCGCCCGGAGACCCTTCAAGCCAAGATTATAAAGTTGCATTCAAGGCAAGGTCAATTGAAAATGCTGCCGATAAAGCAATTTACGATAACAAAGTCGGTAAAAAGCTTGATTTAATAGGCTAAAAAGCTTTCCATGTAACGATTTCTTAAAGATATCAAAGAAAACCGGAAAAAAACGCTTGCAATTTTTTTTTGATGTTTTATTATACCGAAGGCGGTGAGAGAATTTTTGCTCGCTCGGCCAAAGCACATTCACAACAGAAATCAGAAGAAAATTTTTCCCTCCTTAATAAGAATGAAAAGTTTAAAAAACGCCTTGACTTTAAATTTTGAGGTGTTACGATATTAATTACGCGCATGGACTGCATAGTGCGTTTTTGGTAAGGAATGGCTGAGTAAAATTTTGCTCACGTTTTTAACCGAAAAAAACTGAACATTGAAAATAGAATAACAATATTAAGTATTAATTACAGAATTAGTGCTTAGTATACACAAATTTACAAACGACAAATACCTGTTGATTTTTTTAAAAACAACAAAGGACAACACGCAAAGCATAGCTTTGTGTTTAGTAATGAGTCATACATCTTTTAGATGTTGGACATAATTCTCTGACAACGGAGAGTTTGATCCTGGCTCAGGACGAACGCTGGCGGTGTGCTTCATACATGCAAGTCGAACGAGAAGCTGGCTTCGGCCAGTAGACAGTGGCGGAC
>JAVBQM010000125.1:0-3105 GCA_031549065.1 Candidatus Gastranaerophilales bacterium
CAATGGTTGTCTAAAGCAACCCCAACAACGCCGGCTCAACCGGGAACACAACAGTCTGACCCTATAATTTTACAGTCTGCCCCCACTTTACCTGAAAGTTACGGAAGAGCCCAAGTTGCAATACAAACACCGCTGCCGGAAGGCGCAGTAAAGGCTGCAAAAGCTGCACAAGAAGCTTTGGATGCATTTGAAAATGATATAAGCCCTGAGGAAAAAGATGCTATAGATAAAGCCTTGGATAATTCTGACCTTGGACCTTTAAAATCTGCTATCGCTAAACTTGCTGAAAAAGACCCTAAATACAAAAATTTAAAAGACGTAATTGATATCTTGGTTGAAAACTCAAAACTTGTTGAAGCCCAAAAAACAGGCAAGATCACAATGTCCGATATAACTTCAATAGCATCTATTTTTGATAATGAATTTTTTACTGCCAATGCCCCTAAAGAGTCCGAATCTATCCAAATTGTTTTTAAAGCCACGATAGAGTCTTTAAAGAGAGCACAAGAATTTTATATGAAGCGAGCAACCAGCAATGAATTTACAACTGATAGAAAGTCTGTTGGCACAAATTTAAGAACGGTTGAGGGTATCCTTTTCAAAGATGAGGCAGAACTTAATTCCCAGGCACAAGAACTTATCGCCAATGGACAAAACCCCACACTTGTAAGGTGTGCAAAAAGCGAAGCATTGTATTTGCGTGTTTTCTCGGGAAATAAATACAGCCCAAGCGTTAAAGATGTGTTGAACCTTCAAATGATGCAAGACAATAAGCCGATTGACTACGCCAAACTTGCTGAAAGTGAAGCTTTCTACACAGGAATTGCATCAGCAAACGGACTCTATACGAAAAGCCCTAAACTTGCACAACATGTTGTTGATGGGAGCATACTTAAAGAAATTAGAAAACAGAACAACAACCTGACACCTCAAGAAGTTCGCGAAAGAGCGGTTGCAAACTTATTGTATAACTTCTACGAGGCGGCAACAGACCCTGAGCAATATCTTTCTACAGAATTACCGGAATAATTAAAAGGGAGAAATAAAGTGCAAGTAAGAAAAATATCACCGTCTTTCAAAACTATGGCTGCAAATTTGAAGTGTCAGCCTGCTATGTTAAATAAAACACTTCAGACAGACAGATTCGATAAATCGACTATCAACAATGTATCATTTAAAGGCGAAGAAAGCAGCGCAAAAATAACAAGCAAACCTTTCGGCGTAATTGAAAAAACCGGAGAAGTTGCAGATTTATACACAATTACAAATAAAAATGGCGCAAGCGTGGGTGTATCCAATTTCGGCGCAACAGTAATTTCAATTAAGGTCCCCGATAAAAATGGCAACTTGGTTGATGTGGTGCAAGGCTACAAAACAGTAACTCCTTATTTAGAAGGCAAAACCGGACACCTGGGCGGCACGATAGGGCCCGTTGCCAGTAAAACCATGCATGGAAAATTCAGCGTCGGTGGGGAAGAATATCAACTGGAATGCAATAAAGATAACGGTCAAACCAGCAGCCACGGTGCTTCAAACGGCCTGGATGTAAAACCTTGGAAAGCCCAAGTTTTAAAAGACGGAGTTAAATTCACATATTTTAAAGAAGATAATGAAGGCGGCCACCCCGGAAATATGGAAATAACAACCACCTACAGATTTGATGACAACAACAATTTACATATTGAATATGGCGCAACAACTGATAAAGATACTATTTTAAATTTAACAAACCATTCATATTTCAACCTTGATGGCGCCCAAAACACACACGAAGACGCGGTTTTAGACCACATCGTTCACTTCCCGAATTCGTCTTATTTCACTCCTGCAAATGAAATAAGCATCCCAACGGGTGAATTATTACTTGTTGACTGCACCCCGCTTGATTTCCTTGGACCAACAAGGTTGGGTTATGCGATAAATGATGACGCTGAACAAAACTATCTTGTATCGGGAGGGTTTGATCATAACCTCTGCATAGACAAAGACCATTATGACGGCAAAAAGTTGGTTGAAGCAGCCAAAGTCAGATCAAATAAAACAGGAATCGAACTCACTGTTGCAACAAACTTACCCGGTTTCCAATTCTATACAGCCAACAACCTTAAGCCCGGCCCTGAAGGTAAATATGGTTTACCATATCAAAAAAGATCAGCTTTTTGCATTGAGCCGCAATTTTACCCTAATGCAATTAACACGGAAGGCTTTGAAAAGCCGATTTTAAGAAAAGGCGAAACTTTCGATAGAAAAATCGTTTATTCGTTTAGCGCAGAATAATTTGGGTAACATAAAAGCATTAAAAACCGCCATTTCTACAAGTGGCGGTTTTAATTTTTTATATTTACTGCACAAGGCTAAATTTTTATACCTGCTTCAACAACAGCTTCGGCCAAAGCTTTAACGCGGCCGTGGAATAAAAATCCGCCGCGGTCAAAAACAACTTGTGTAACGCCCGCTTTAAGTGCTTTTTTTCCGAGAGCTTCACCCACAACTTTAGCGGAATCGACGTTTCCGCCGTGCTTCAAGTTTAAATCTTTTGATTTTGAAGATTCAGCCACCAAAGTTACGCCGTTAACATCATCAATAATTTGAGCGTAAATGTGCTTAAGGGTTCTATGCACTGCCAATCTTGGAACTTCAGCGGTTCCGGAGATTTTTTTTCTCACACGTAGGTGACGCACCCTTGTTTGTTCTTTTCTGTTTGTTAGTTTAATCATTGTTCTTTCCTTTCACCAAAACTCGCTTCGCTCTTTGCGCGATGAGTTTATATTGGCAATTTATTACTTCTTACCTGCTTTACCGGCTTTTCTTCTGATATATTCACCTTCATATCGAACACCCTTGCCTTTATAAACCTCAGGCGGACGTTTAGCGCGAATTGCAGCGGCAACATCGCCCACGTTTTGTTTATTGGGGCCTGACACAGTAATTTTTGTGTTTGCTTCAACTGCTATTGTAACACCTGCCGGCGGCTCAATTAAAACCGGGTGAGAATAACCTAATTGCAAATTAATAGCTGTACCTTGCATATTCGCACGATAACCTACACCTTGAATTTCAAGCTTTTTCTCGAAACCTTTTTTTACGCCTTCGATAGCATTTGAA
>JAVBQM010000080.1:0-16555 GCA_031549065.1 Candidatus Gastranaerophilales bacterium
CATTAAAATGTACCAACTTTAGTAAACAGGGAGGCAATGTTAAGTATTGTTAACATAGTGCAGTTTTCAAAAAACTGCTTTGTATTTGTGTTTTCACCATAGTTAAGTAAAAATTCGTAAGTATTTTTACGGATTTAAAAATGCTTTAAACTGTTTATACTATTGAATAGTCATTTTTGATAATCACAACAAAACAACTATCCAAAGGTAAATATAGCCCAAAACAGCTATGGCGACTATAAATAAACCTATTATGAAAAATATCCCATGCAGAACCCGAAGATATTTTTTATTGAAGATTTCCTTGGGGCTTAAATTTCGTAGTTTGTTTGCCAATAATTCAAGTATGGCTGACAAAATTAACAAGAAAACTATGATGATAAAAAATGTGTAGTACAAAGAAGCGTCAGATATGGTGATATATGGAGCTTGGGGTATAAACTCGGATATTTCCCCACACAAAAAAACGTAAATCGTAAAAGCAATACCTGAGTATCCTAACAACGACAAAATATTCAAAGAAATATTATTTTTGAATTTACCCACATAGCAAGTTTAATACAAAAAGAGAGGAATTTAAAATGTTAAACGATAGAGATAAGAAATTAATTGATAAAATTTACCCCGTTTTTTGCAGAGAAAATTGACTCTGGGTTGATTAATGTAGTCAAGAGTTTTGGATTTATAGGGAATAGTTTAGATTAAACTCAAAAAGAAATAGCTCTATTTTATCGGCGTCAACATCTAACTCTTTGGCGATTCTGTTTAGACATGTTATGTATCTGAAAAAGCTATCTTTATCATGCTGCTTAAGTTCGCATATTTCTTGTAGCTCCTTAAAACCTACAGCGTTGAGCGAGTCCTCTATTCTCTTGTCAAAAATTTGACACTTGGAACCTTCCACAGAAAATTCAAAAAAATAGAGCAGTTTTGACCAAGTTGAGATGCCGAGTCCACCAATGTTTGCGAACTCTTTAACTATTTTATTAAGTTCCTTTTTCGAAATATTTTTTTCTTTGATGTCCAAAATACTAATAAGACCACCTAGTTTTTTAAGTGTATTTAGTATATTGTTACCCCGACCGCCATATGGGTACCCCCATATCAATGTTTTTACAATACGTTTTTTTGGGTTTTGTTCATCCAAAATGTCCTGTCGAGTGAGCGTGTACCCTGTATTTAACCTGTTAAAGTTTCCAATGTCCACATCCTTATCATCAAAGAACTTGTTCCATCTTTCCGAACTTGCTTTTGAAATGCGAGATCTTTGTCTCCTCACGGGTAGGTTTTTTATTAAATTTTCATAATCTTTAATACTATTCATCATGCCACCTTCGAAGTTTTAAAAAATTGTATTTATTTTTCTATTTAAAAACCCACAAACCTTGTAGTCTGTGGGTTTAAATGGCTCCCCGAGTTGGAGTCGAACCAACAACCTACCGGTTAACAGCCGGTTGCTCCGCCATTGAGCTATCGAGGATTATCACTATTCAATTGTCCGTCTTAGTGGCTCCGTGCTTCGCATTTAGCTTTCGCAAACCCTTCTAATAAAATTATACCAACAAAAATTTTTTTAGCAATATTTTTTCAATGCTACCGCGCGAAACGTTGTTGCTTTTGGCGTGAACTTCAATGTAATTTCTTGAAACGCCTTTAATTAAGCCGGTTTTCAAGTTCTTTTTTTCATAAATTACTTCAACTTCATGCTCCAAATTTCTTTCCAAAAATTCTCGATGAAGCGAGTCTGAAAGTTTTATTAATTCGCGTGTACGAGCTTTTTTGACCTCTTCTTTAATTTGCCCTTCCATTGTATCGGCAGGGGTGTTTGGCCTGCGCGAGTAAGGAAAAACGTGGATTTTGCTCAAGCGTGCAGCTTTTAAATTTTCGAAGGTCGTTTGAAAATCTTCTTCGTTTTCCCCCGGAAAACCTGTGATAATGTCGCTTCCAAGGAAAGGGCGTTCAAAATTCTCGTGCAATTTTTTAATGAGAGTTAATGCTTCTGTCGTGCCATAGCTGCGGTTCATTGCTCGAAGAGTTTTATCGCACATGCTCTGAAGTGAAAGGTGAAAATGCGGGCAAAATTTTGTACTTTTCTTTAAAAATTCGATTATTTCATCGTCAATTTCGTTTATATAAAGGCTTCCCAAACGGTAACGGTGAATTTTTGTTTTCTCGATTTCTTTAAGTAAATCGAGCAGGTTTTTGCCCCATTCTGCGCCCCATTGGCCGATATGAATGCCCGTCAATACAACTTCTTTGTGACCGAGCGAGGCTATTTGTTCGATTTGCGCAATAATATTTTCCTCGGGGTTTGAAACTGAATTGCCGCGAGCTTTTGGGATGATGCAATAAGAGCATGCGCAGTTGCAGCCTTCTTGAATTTTTACACTGACTCGCGTTGAGGTTGGTTTTTTTAAAAACGCGAAACTTGTTACACAAGGGGCATTGTTGCCATTTAAAACTTCTGATATCTGAAGTTTCTGCTTATTATCAAAAAGAAAATCTGCCTCTAAATCGCCGCCCGCCTGAACAACACATCCCGCTAAAACAGTTTTAATTTGCGGGTTTTCGCGCTTTGCTTTGTTTAAAAGATAATTAACCTGACTATCTGCGCTTTTTGTGACCGTACAAGAATTGAGAATGTAAAAATCTGCCTCAGTTATTTTTTGCACTTGTAAAAACCCGTTTTCCGCGAGATTTTGCGCAATTAATTGGCCCTCGAGTTGGTTTGTTTTGCACCCGAGCGATTTTAGAAAAAACCTTTTCATTTGTTTTCTTTCTCAATGAGGGCGACACACTCAACATGGTAAGTGTGCGGAAACATATCAACCGGTTGAATTTTTTTGCAAACAAAGCCTTTTTCTTCAAGAAGTTTTATGTCGCGTGCGAGAGTTTGAGGGTTGCAAGAAACATAGATTATTGACCCTTCAGGACTTATTAATTTTGAAATAAGTTCTAAAGCCTTGCGCTCGCAGCCTTTTCTTGGCGGGTCCAAAATAACATGGTCGAAATGACGCTTTTTAATAAAAAATTCATTGAAGCAGACTTTGGCGTCGCCTGAAAAAACCTCGTACCCTTTAACTTCATTTAATTTGAAATTTTCTTTTGCGTTTTTTACAGCATCTTCGTTCTCTTCAACAAGGGCAATGCTTTTGGCTTTGTCGCTCACCCAAATGCCGATTGCACCAACTCCACCGTAGGCATCTAAAACACTCGAGCCTTCGCTCGCAAAACCCTTAACGGCATCAAAAAGAGTTGCTGCACATTTAGGGTTTGTTTGAAAGAAGCTGTTAGCGCTGACTTTGTAGGTTTTCGTGTTGCCGCCCATACCTTCGAGCGTTTCAAAAATAAAATCATCGCCCGAAATTAATTCAAATTTTTCCCCTAAAATTGTATTTGTTTCGCCAAAATTAAAATTGACCAAAATACCGGTAATGTCCTTAAACGAAGAGCACAGTTTTTCCGTAAAATCTACAATCTCGCCCCTTCTTTTGTCCCCTAAATCATCGCAATTCAAAACCAATGTAAGCAAAAGCCCCTTGCAGTTTGAACTTTTTCGAATCACCACATGCTTCAAAAGCCCTTTTTTCTTTTTCTCGTCGTAAGCCTCCAGAGTCCAATTGTTGCGTACAAAATCAATGATTTCATCAACAATTTTCGGTTGAATGGGGCAATGTTTTACATTGACAATTTCATGGCTGCCCTCTTTAAAATAGCCCGCTAAAATGCGCTTTGAAACTTTTGTCTGACGGATAGGATACTGAATTTTATGGCGAAATTCAAGCGTATCCGGGCTTTTAAGGACATCAAGAATTTCGGGCATATTTTTAACTCCGCGAAGCGCTTCTTGAACGATTAATTTTTTCTGTTCAAGCGCAAAATCGTAGTCAACAAATCCCCAACAGCAACCTCCGCAGGCATTTGCAAGAGCGCAATGCTGCTCTTTTCTGCGTGGTGATGGTTTTACAATTTCAACAATTCTAGCAAGCGCGTAATTCTTGTTTAACCTGGTAATTCTTGCGCGCACAACATCGCCCGGGCAAGAATTTTCGACAAAAACAGCCAAGCCGGATGCCTCATTGGTGTTTGCGCCATCCCCATTAAAACGACCCAGCCCAGCCCCTTGGAAAGTTAACTTTTCAATTTCTAATTCAATTATGTCATCTTGTTGCATCATTTTACTCTTCAATATTCAAAATACCTGTCAAAATCAACCTCATCAAAACAGGTTAAAAGCCTGTAAACGTCATTTTCTTCGTCCATTCGCTGAAATTTATAATCATCAAATTTCCAAAATTTCGGGTTTATCCCGATCGAGCGCACAAGTTCGTTTTCCTGTAGAATTCTGAGCTTCTTCTTTACAATTGTAGCATCAATACCCGTGATTTTTGCAAGTTCAACCGCGCTAATGCCTTCAGCGTTTGAGCATTTTTCATCTGTCATAAACATTAATTCAAGCCCGATGTGCTTCAAATCGGCGTCTTCCATAATATCATCAAGGCCATAATCAAGATACAATTCGTCCATGGTGACAATTTAGTTTAAAAATGCGCGGCTGTCATCCTTTAAGCGCTTTAAATTTGTGTATACTAACTTTAAACCACAGGTAAGACAAGTCCGGACTGCTCAAGAAGCTTGGCAGACGTGCGAAGTTCTTCTCTTTCTTCAACATATTCTTCGAAGTTTTCTTCAGTTTCTTCATTAAATTCGTGGTCTAATTTCGCACTAAGAACACCATGGCCTAGCAATGAAGCGGTAATAGGCGCCCAGAAAAGAGCAGTTTTCGTATTCGGGTGTTTTGCAAAAAATGTATCTATTGCCCCGGTATTAATCTTTTTTGCTAATTTTGAGTTATCAATCCTTTCGCCCAAATTTTTCAAGCGGCCGATAACCCTTGAACCTAAATCGGTTCCGGAAAAAGCCTTAGCGCCTTTTGTAATCCCGAAATACCCTGCCGTTACTGCTGCCAGAGTGCCAATTATGCCCAAAATTGCTTTTGCAGTCGGGTATTTGCTTTGTTTCGGTTCTTTTTCACCGTGCTTTTCTTGAATTTTATTCTTTATTTTGTTATAAGCTTTGAAGCCTATATCTATTCCTGCGAAAACCCCTGCCATTGCGGCACCCGCGGTAATTTTTGAAGAAAGGGGTCCTTGTTTTGTCAAAGCGGCATACCCCACAAGCCCTGCACTTGTAAGATACGGTAACAATTTGCAAACCTTGGCAGTTTTAGATTCTTTTATATCTTTTTCAGCCTCGGCCATTGCGCGCTCCAAAAGATATTCATCGCTTGCAGAGGCTTTTTTTAGAATCCCTTCATAAAAGCTTTGACTTGCTGTGTTGGCAGCATTGAACGAAAACCGTGTATTAATAGAAGTAACCGAAAATTGACTTGTCATCAAATCTCCACACTTTTGATTTATTTTAACATATTTATTATGCATTTATAAACCTTGTAAAAAAAAAAAATTGCGGTTTTTGTGCGTAAATGGTAATATGTATTAACACAAGCATAACGGGCTTCGCCCATTTTGCTTCATTCGTTCGGAAAAACAAAACTTTGTTTTGTTTCCACTCTCTCACTTAGCATAACAACGAAAAGGAATGACAGAAATGACAAACTATATTAAATTTGTGGATGTTACAAATCGTGATGGCGTGCAAACTTCGCGTCTTGGTTTGGCTAAACTTCAAAAAACAATTATTAACCTTATGTTGAACGATTTAGGCGTGAACATTTCTGAATTTGGTTTCCCTACAACAGGTCACGAGGTTAACTATTTGAACGCTAACCTTGAACTTGCCGCCTTGGGCGCTTTTAGCAAAACCAAGCTTTCCGGGTGGATGAGGTCGATTCCTGAAGATGTTATAAAATCTTACAGCAATATTCCCAAGCTTGAAAATATGAACCTTTCACAATCAACTTCCGATCAAATGATTAACGGAAAGTACCAAGGAAGAAAAAACAAAGAAGACATTTTGAATATAACCCTGGAAGCGATTAAAGAAGCCAAAAAACACGGTGCAAAGCAAATTGGGGTAAATGCGGAAGATGCCTCAAGAAGCGATTTGGATTATTTAATTAAATACGCGCAAGAATGTAAGCGCGAAGGTGCGATACGCTTCAGATATTGTGACACGCTTGGTTTTGATGACCCGCAAACAGCTTATGAGCGTATTTACAGAATCGCTAAAGAAGCGCAAATGAATGTTGAAATGCATTTTCATAACGACTTAGGTATGGCAACAGCTTGTTCCGTTATGGGCGCTAAAGCCGCAATTGATGCCGGTTTTGATGCTTATATCAACACAGCAATTAATGGTATGGGCGAACGCGCAGGTAATGCCGACCTCGTATCTTGTATTTTAGCCGTGAAAAAATCTTCGGGGTTTGCCGGAAAATATGAAATTGACCCGCAAATCGACCTTTCAAAGGCTTGGAAACTAGCGAAATATACGGCCTACGCCTTCGGTGTGCCGATTCCTGTTAACCAGCCGGCAGTTGGTGACAACGCCTTTGCACATGAAAGCGGAATTCACGCTGATGGCGCGCTTAAAGACAGAAGAAATTATGAGCTTTACGACTTTGAAGAACTGGGCCGAGGCGAACCGGAAATTATTGAAACAGGCAGAATGATTACTGTTGGCGAATACGCAGGCATTAAAGGCTTTAGAAACGTTTATGAAGGCCTGGAACTTGAATTCCATGATGATGAAGAAGCACGGAATATTCTTGAACTTGCACGTTACGCAAACGTTCACACTCAAAAACCTTTGACCGATAGCGAGTTGAAATTTATTTACTATCACCCTGACATTGCGGCGAAAGTTATGAAAGTTGAGCCTTACTTTAATCCTGTCGGCGCAATAAAAGAGCGTATTCAGCAGGAACAAAAAGTTATAATCTAACAGGACAACTTTTGGGTATGAAAAAGGTCTACATTGAAACGCTTGGCTGCCAAATGAACAAGTCTGACGCGGAGCGAATTTTTGCAATTTTGGCACATTTTGGCTATTGCGCGACAGATGAAGCGAGCGAAGCTGATTTTTTGATTATAAATACTTGTTCAATCCGCGCATTGAGCGAAGAAAAGGCATTTTCACGCGTTGGCGTATGGGGCAGGTGGAAAAAAGGGGAAAAAAACAAAAACCTTAAAATTGCCCTGTGCGGTTGTCTTGCCCAACACACAGAAGAAGATTTACTTAAACGTTTTCCTTATCTTGACCTTGTCTTTGGTACGCAAAATATTTACGAATTGCCCGATTTATTAAAGCGAATTTCCAAGGGTGAGAGGGTTTGTGCTGTTCGTAAAGATGTCGTTGCCGAAAAAGATTTCAACCCCGCGGCAACAAAAGATGACACAGGTTTATTTAAGCGCCAAGTTGGCGTTAACGCTTGGCTGCCAATAATTGAAGGCTGTAATAATTTTTGCACCTATTGTATTGTTCCCTACACCCGCGGTCGCGAACGAAGCCGAGATTTTGAAAAAATCATTACTGAAGCGCGCGACATTGTGGCGCAAGGGTTTAAAGAAATTACGCTTTTGGGGCAAAATGTAGATAGTTACGGGAAAGACTTAGAAATTTCAGAAGTCGCAGCCTCATCGGCCGCCCTGCCAACCCTTGCAGATTTAATTCGCGAGATAAATAAAATCGAGGGTGATTTTAGAATTCGTTTTACAACTTCATATCCGACAGATATCACGGACGATTTAATCGACGCTGTGGCAAGCAGTGAAAAGGTGTGCAAGTATTTTCATATTCCTATGCAATCAGGGAATTCGCAAATTTTAAAAGATATGAACAGACGCTACAACCGCGAGAAATATGCAGAAATTGTGGCGAAAATTCGCGCTAAAATTCCCGAAGTGATTGTGACATCAGATTTTATTGTCGGTTTCCCCGGTGAAACCAATGAGCAATTTTTGGATACATTGAGCGCGCTTGAAGAATTCGGAATTAATTATTCCAATATTGCCGCCTATTCGCCCCGCCCCAAAACGCCTGCGGCAAAATGGGTTGAAAAATTTATTGATGAGGATGAAAAAGCCCGCCGCTTCCAAATTTTAAACGACAAAGTGAAAGAAATTTCTTTAAAAAACCATAAAGGGTGTACGGGTAAAACTATGCGCGTCCTGATTGAAAGCGAAAAAAACAGTACACACACAGGCCGAACAGACTGCAATAAAATTGTTCACTACAAAGGTGAGTGCCAAATCGGCGATTTTCTTGACCTAAAAATCGCATCAGCAAGCACTTGGCATTTAAAAGGCGAACTAAAATAACCCGTCTGCCGGCAAAATATTTTCCTTAATTTCAATGCCCATAGCTTTAAGCTCTGTGCGGGCTTTCGGACCGTAAGCGGTTTCTGAGAAATTTTCAATTATAGTCTGAAAGCAATCAATCGCTTCAGTTTTCATGCTGCGTAATTTAAAAAGAGAGCCAAGTCTGTAGTAAATCGGGGCAAGGGCGGTTTCCGGCGCAAGGTCCATTTGGCCATCAAGCTGGAGTTTGGCATTGATTAAATCTTCACTGTCGCGTGGCGAATAGAGCTCGCGAGTGTAGAATTTTTTAGTAAGGTTGACGACAGTTGTGTTAATGGATTCGATCTGTTTCTCGTTCATCGCGCCTTTGACCTTTGCGGCTTTTTTTGCGGCGTCGGCCGGTAATGTTGCGCTAACTGCCCAGCAAATTAGCCCGACAAATAAAATAAAGACCGTAAAAAACCTTTTCAAAGTAACTCCTCTAAGCGTCAAATGTCATCCTGACAGTATGATACAACGAAAAGCATACCGCATACCTCAATCGATAGGATGATTATTATTCATTTTTGCGTATTTTTTGTTGTAAAATAAGCATATGAAAAAAATTGAAAACATCAGAAATTTTAGCATTATCGCACATATCGACCATGGCAAATCGACTTTGGCAGACAGGTTACTGGAAGCAACAAACACAATAGCGGCGCGTGATATGCAGGCGCAGTTGCTTGATATGATGGACATTGAGCGCGAGCGCGGGATTACAATCAAGCTAAACGCTGCACGAATGAACTATAAATCGGCCGACGGAAAAGAATATATTTTGAACCTTATTGATACCCCAGGACACGTTGATTTTTCCTATGAAGTTTCACGTTCGCTTGCAGCATGTGAAGGTGCGCTTTTGATTGTTGATGCCACACAAGGTGTTGAGGCGCAAACCCTTGCCAATGTTTATCTTGCAATGGAACAAAACCTTGAAATTATCCCGGTTATAAATAAAATTGACTTGCCCTCGGCCGATGTTGAGCGCGTGAGAGATGAAATTGAAGAGGTTTTGGGAATTGATGCGTCAATGGCAATTCCTGTCAGCGCTAAAGAAGGCATAGGGATTAATGAAGTTTTAGAAGCGGTTGTAAAATATGTTCCGCCGCCGGATGACACAAGCACAAAACCCTTGCGCGCACTTGTTTTCGATAGTGCCTATGACCAATACCTTGGAACACTTTGTTTCTTTAAGGTAATGGACGGTTCAATTCGCGTTGGCGATGAAATAAAATTTATGGCGACAAACAAAAAATTTGAAGTGACCGAACTTGGGTATTTGACCCCGAATCGAAGTCCTGTAGACCAACTTAAAACAGGTGAAGTAGGATATTTTGCAGCTTCAATAAAAGAAATTACCCGTTTTGTGGGCGATACCGTCACAAACGCGCAAAACCCCGCAAAAGAACCTTTAGCCGGGTATAAAGAAGCAAAACCTATGGTTTTTTCAGGGATGTACCCTGTTGATAACGATCAATACCATGATTTAAAGGACTCGCTTGAAAAATTAAAATTAAACGACAGCTCTATCACCTTTGAACCTGAAACATCTTCTGCGCTTGGGTTTGGCTTCAGATGTGGTTTTCTGGGAATGCTTCATATGGAAATTGCCCAAGAACGTTTGGAGCGCGAGTATGACCTTTCTTTAATAACTACAGCGCCTTCGGTTGTTTACAAGGTTTACAAAACAGACGGTACTATGGAAGAAATTGACAACCCCGCCAACCTTGTGTCGCCGCAATTTAGAGATTATATTGAAGAGCCTTACGTTAAGGTTAATATTTTTACGCCGAATGATTATGTTGGTTCGTTAATGGATTTGTGTCAAAGCAAGCGCGGCGAATTTATTAATATGCACTATCTTGATAAAATTCGTGTGAATCTTGAATATCACATTCCTTTGAGCGAAGTTATCACAGATTTTTACGACCAGCTAAAATCGCGCTCCAAAGGCTATGCAAGTATGGATTACGATTTCTATCAATACAAACGTTCCGAACTTGTAAAAATGGACATTTTGCTTTCAAATGAAATTGTGGATGCGCTTTCTGTTATCTGCCATAAAGATTCCGCCTTTAACATCGGGCAAAAATTGGCGACAAAATTAAAAGAAATTATTCCGCGCCAAATGTTCGAAGTGGCAATTCAGGCGGCAATCGGCGGCAGAATTATAGCGCGTACTACCATTAAGGCGATGAGAAAAAACGTTTTGGATAAGTGTTATGGCGGCGATATTTCTCGCAAACGCAAACTTCTTGAAAAACAAAAGAAGGGTAAAAAGCGGATGAAAGCCGTTGGCCGTGTGGAAATTCCACAAGAAGCGTTCATGGCCGTTTTAAGTATTAACGAAGACTAGACTGCAAGCACAACCATTTTGTGTCTATCGGCAAATTCTATCATTTTTTCTTGATCAACAATAATTGTCTCGCCTTCTTGCAGGGCGAGGATGTTGGCGCCATATTTTTTCATTACTTTAAGAGTTTTAAGGCCGACTGCCGGAATATCAAAGCGCTTGTCCTGGTTGGGCTTTGCAACTTTTACCACAATAACGCCCTTGCCACGGCCGAGTTTTGCGCCGCGTTTAATACATTTATCTGTGCCTTCAATTGCTTCAACCGCCAAAATCATTTTATTTTTCACTACAACTGATTGACCGATATCGATTCCACCCATTTCTTTAGCGATTTTGTAACCGTAATCGATGTCTACAAGTTCATCGTCTGTGGGTTTAAGTTTGGTAAGGTTGCCCTTTGAAACCATTAAACTTTTAATAAAAATAGTTTGGTCTAGAATCGTGACTCCCATTTCTTCAAGCCCGTCCACAAGAGTGAGCATAATGGCGTCATCGTTCAATTTAGGCGCTTTTTTAAGCATCTCTATTGCTATAGGTTCAAGCTTGGGGCGCCTTAAAAGCATAGTTTTTGAAACTTTGCCCAAGAATGTTAATTGCTTGATATTGTTGTCTACAAGAGCCTTTTTTATACTATCTAATTGGCCGGGGCCAAAATTTAAAACTTTCGAACAATATTTTTCAAGGTCGCGCGTGTTGTCGTTTGATAATGAAATCGCGATAACGTTAAAACCGTTTTCTTTGGCGTGTTGCGCCATTTTAACAGGCAATTGGCCATCGCCTGCAATTAAGCATTGAGTATTTTCTAAAATTAAATTTGTCACTGCATGAGCTCCAGACTATCTGATTTACCGTCTGATATAGTTGTTTTTACATTGCCGTCAGCGTAGAAAGATTTAGGGTGCAATGTCATTTTAATTCTGTCTGCCTCAACAGTGTTGCCCTTTTCGGTGATTTTTGAGCGGCCCGTGAAAACAATTGAACTTGGTTTTTTGGTTTTGTCGTCGATTAAAAGCTGCGCTTTGGGGCCTACTGCGACGTAATCTTTATAATGGATTTTAACGTTTCCGCCTGCTACCATTGAATTACCGCTTCTGTTAAGTTGCTGATATCTTGCCCACACAAGCACGCGCGAGCCGTCGTCAAAAACCACATCGGAATGAGTATTCCCACTCACACGATATTCATCGCGCGAAGGAGTGTAATCAAAATTATCCCCCTTGATTACATTATTTTTTTCTTTCATAACAACATTTCCACGGAGCTTTAAGTCATTAATGTCGCCGCTTTTGTCGATTATCGCTTCAGCGTAGTTTGAAAAAGTTTCAAGGTCTTGGTAGTTAATAATAACTCCGCCCTTAGCTTTCATAACCTTGGTGTTTGTGTCGTATTCTTGGCTTTCGGCATTCACAACAACAATGGGCTGTCTGTTTTCAAGCATAATTGTTTGCGAATTTCCCTCTGCCATAATAGTTTTTTTGATTAAAGAAACTTTTATAATTTGAGCCTTGATTTCATGCTTTTTGTTTCCTTTGTCCTGGAAAGCATATGGGTTGTCTAGAAACGTTGCAAGAGAGGGTTTTTTGCTTGCCGGATCGAGGTCGAGTTCGGCGCGCGGGCTTTTTACAATAACATCGCCCACTTTTACTTTAACATCGCCATTGAAATAGCCTTTATTTTTATCAACTTCAATTCTTTGATGTTTAGCCTCAATGTCGACGCTTCCTGCAAATGCCAGGGCGCAAGTCATAAAAGCTAAAAATGTTAATAACAGTTTCTTTTTCATTTTTTCTCCGTTGGTAGTTCATTAGAGTTGTCGTAAATTTTTGTATTGGTTTTCCCTAATATTTTAAAGTAAGTCAACTCAGAATTAAAGACCGCTTTTTCGCTATTGGTAACCAGTTCGTTGTTGCGATTAATTACAACGTTGCCTTCGGCCGTGATGTCCTCGTCTTGACCCTTCCAGATAAACTCGTTTGCGCTGATTGAAGAACCGTCTTTTGCCACCAAAAGCGTGTCGCCTTCAAGTTTTATGGTTTTTTCACTTTCAACATAATAGCCCCTTGGTGAGCGGAAACTAAGCACAACTTCCTCGCTTTTATCATAAAAGTTACCGAGAATGTCATCTAAAATGACCAGCCCTTCGGTGCTTGAGTAATCGCCGCTTTTTGCATAAAGCTCCCAATATTTTTGCCCGTCTTTGGTTTCGGTTAAAACAAGGTTTTTAACAGTAACCTTTTGCCCCTGAGCGGACGCGTTTTCACTGTCTGTTCTGATTTCTCGCGTTACCCACCATGACCAGATGAAGCTAAATACGCAAACTCCCAAAACTAAAGCGAAGAATATAGATAAATATAACTTCTTATTCTTTTTCATTGCTTTGATTTTAACATAAAAATATATGAAATGAGTATTTTTGTGAGATAATAAACAACGGGTTGAGGTGGCAAATTTAAAATATCAGGCGCCTTAAATATTATGTAAAACATATGCTAAGAGTTTCAAACAACGTTAATATAAAGTCGAACGGCAACAAGCCGTCTTTTGGCGCGCTGAAAATCCCGCCCGGAGTAACGGATTTTCTTGTTAAGGCAGATAATTTCGGCACGCCGACCCAAAGAATTGTCATCGGTTCAACAGCAATGTTTTTGCAACCAATGATAGATTTAAGCAATAAAAAAGTTGACGATAAAACCAGACAAATGACAGCTTCAAGGTCGTTTTCGCGCGCAATTATCGGTACGGTTTCAGGTATAGCGGTGAGAGTCGCCTGTTTTAAGGCGGGCGATGCAATGACGCAACCGGGCAAAAGTTTTCATTTTGCAGGGCTTAATGCTGGTCAATTAAAGAATTATTCAAGAGCCATCGGCAATATTCTGGCGCTGGGCGTTTTATTGTTCACCAATTTTCTTGTTGACGTGCCTTTGATTTCAAAGATGTCGACCTATATTAACAAGAAGGTTTTTGGTATTGATCCGGCAGACGTTAAAAGTGCAAGCACTAAGGAGGCAAAACAATGAAGCCTCCGGCTAAGTTCCTTGAATGGATTGCAAATACTTACAAAGACAACAATGCAAAAATGCTAATCCACGCGGCCTCTGCGTCTTGGGGGCTTGTGACCCTTGCAAACGTTGTCGGCATTTCTACAAGCAAGAAAATTGAAGATAAGCAGAAAAAATATTTAGTGCCGAGTGAACTTGCGGACGGCGTTGTAAATATTGGACTTTTTGCGCTAATAACAACAGGATTGGTTTGGGCTGCGGATAAACTTGCAAACAATAAAAATTTAATTGAGTTTAAAACTGTGGCGGAAAATTCAAAAGGTAAAATTTATAAAAATATAGCGAAAAGCAGCGATGTGCACAAAAATGCGGTTGGCGGGCTCAGGGTAATAGCTTCCCTTGTTGGTGCCGTGATTGCAAGCAATATTATTACTCCGTTCATCAGGCGTGAGTTTGCTTCTTGGAGGCAAAAAAGCGCAATCAAGGAAAACAAAGAGTTTGTGAGTGTGAGCCCGGCTATAGCACCGCTTGCACCCTCATTACCGTTTAAAAATGCAAAAGAACAACATTTACAAATGAGCAGTTTTTCAGCATTCACAAAAAATTCGGGAATGAAAATCTAAATATTGGCATTACCTTGATTCAAACCGTTTTTAACTATCCTGACAAGTTTTAAATATCTGTCGCAAAGTTCTTCTTCTGTGATTGCAAGTTCTGTTGCAATCTCACCCTGTTTCATTTTTTGGACATATTTTAGGTAAAAAATCTTAAAATATTGTTTCCCCGGATCTTTACTGTGGGCAAAGCGCACAATATCAATAACTTTTTCACTTAATTCCTTGCTTACTCTTTTGCCCTTTGCACTTTCAAGCGGGTCGGCTAAATGTTCGTAAACGCTTTCTTGCGGCTCACTTGGCACTGCCTGAATCGGCGGCGGCTGAGGCGCTGGCGTTGGACGAACAGGCTCTTGAACAGGTGTTGGTTGAGGTTCTGGCGCTGGACGAACAGGCTCTTGAGCAGGCGGCGGCGTGTATTCAACAGGCTCTTGAATCGGCTGTGGTGTCGGCTGAACAAATTCTTGAACAGGCGGGAACGGTTGAGGTGTTGGCGCCGGGCTTACGGGCTCTTGAATCGGAATTTCCGGCAATGCCTCAATTTCCGGTAATGAATCAATCTGCTGCATTTGCGGCATTTCTTCAATCTGATGTATTTGAGTTAATTCTTCAACCTGCGCAAGAGGTGTTTCCCGGGGTGTTTGTTCAATAATTGATACATCTTTAAGCGGCAAATCTTCAATATGCGTTACAACTTGGGGCTCTTGATAATCATCAGGCTCAACAACGACAACCTCTTCGAGGGCTTGTTCAAGCTTGTAAAATTCTGACATCATATTTTCGGCGCCGCTGTTCTTTGGAGCCTCAATTTCATTAAGTCTAACGGGTTCTTTGCTTTCAACCGCTTCAAGTTTTTCTTCTTGTGGTATAGGCTCTTCTTTTGGAAGTTTTGTTTGAACGGTTTCTATAACGGTATCTTTAATAAAACTTTCCTGGGCCTCCTGAATGTGTGCGATATCACTTGCAATATTGCACTTTTCAAGGTTTTCACCCACAATTTTCATTATATATTTTTTAACAGTGCTTTCGTTTGCTATTGAACCTATAAACATTGAAGATTTTTCCCAAACCAAATTTACAAGCTCGCTCATACGACACTTTTTGGGGTCGTAATTGGGGTGCTGCACTATACAAGACTTAATTAAGTCCAATTGTTCGTTGCTGGGTTGGGTCAAAATTTCCTCGTATAAAATTTGTACATATGTTAACACAAAAAATAAACTCAATAAAGTGCACACCTATGTCATTTTTTTAGTGTAAATTATATTAACTTCTTGCCTCTTGACCTTTATTAGTGTAAAATTCTCTTATACTACTATATCTATAGGGAATTGAAGATGAAAAAAGCAATTATTTATTCTATACTTTCGGTATTTTTGTTGAGCGGACTGCCTTCCAAAGCGGCTTTATTAACAGATATCCCAAGTGCTCACTGGGCGTATCCGGAAATTAACGCGATTGTTGAATCCGGTTTGATGTCAACAAACTCAAAAAATGAGTTCAAGCCGAATGAAACTATTACAAGGACAGATTTTATCGCAATACTTTTGAGACTTTGCGATGTTAACTCTAATCCGATTTTTAACACACCTACTTTTAGAGACGTTAAAAAAACAACACGTAATTATGAAGAAATCTTAACTTCGCAACAAATGAGTATAATTTACGGTTATCCTGATAAAACCTTCAAACCCGAAAACAATACAAAGCGTTCTGAAGCAACAAGCGCTATTGCAAACGTAATTGATGATAAAGATGTAAATAACTCTTCTATTTTAAACAATTATGTTGACAGAGATAAAATTCCAAGCTGGGCAATGAAATCTTATATTGCTACAGCTTCAAATAATTTAATTGTAAACCATCCTAACCCATGGATGCTTGAGCCGAATAGAGATATGACAAGAGCCGAAGTGGCAGTAACTATGGTAAGAGTTTATGATTACTTTAAAGAAGTTGCCGCTAAAGCAAGAGCTGCTGCAACTGCTGCAGGAAAAAGCACAAAAACAACCATGTATGACGAGGATGACGATCCGAACAAAGTTAAAGAAGTTTTCATACAAAACGAAACACTTGATTTATACGCGAACGCGCCAAGAAATGTTGTTGAAATTTATAACACTAAGGTTGTAATTGGTGCGGGTAACGTTTTAATCGGCAGCTTTATGCAAGATTTCAACGCAAGAAAAACAAAACTTGGTTCATTGGTAAGATTTGTAGCCAAAAAAGATGTTTATACAACTCAGGGTCGCCTGTTATATCCTACAGGAACAGTTTTTGAAGGCA
>JAVBQM010000009.1:0-15721 GCA_031549065.1 Candidatus Gastranaerophilales bacterium
ATTATATCTTCATTCATGGGCGAATAATTGTTACAGCCGCTTGACAAACCACAAGCATAGCCTCTATGCCAGTAGCCCCTGGTTTGCGATACACGGGTAGAAAAATTTTCATTTGATTGAAAATGAATATTGCGGGTTTTGTCTGCCAAAGCCCAATTATAGCCAAAATCGCGCGCGTTTGTATCACTTAAGTGAATAAGAAAATTTCCGCGGACTTTATAAAAGCTCGTATAATTAATATAGGCAACAAGGGTGTTTCGAATTTCATCGTAAACTAATTTGTAAGGTATTAAATAATCCGCGCTGGAACATTTCGAACGGTCTTCAAAAGAAGGGATAATAACATAATATAAAAGTTCCGGGTTTAAAATGCCCACACTTTCTCTTGATACACCTTTGCCTATGTTCGGGTTATTATCTACACCCTTACAACTGCTTTCATAAGCCCCCATCCAAGGAAGGCCGCTTTCTATCGAAAATACATCCGGACTTGGTTGGTATTTTGAAACGTCACCGAGTGCAATAGTTTCTGTGACAGCGTTTTTTCGGATTTTGAGTATTTCATCAACGCTTAAACCGCTTAATTCAATCATAGGTTTAATGGGGATATTTATCCCGCGGGAGTCTTGTTTAATGCTTCTGAGCATATCTTTATTTATAATTTGCGGTTGAAGAATAACGGGCGGTTCGGACGTGAGCATTTTTGGAATAAACAAATAAGAAGCAAACACAACGAATATAGTTAATACCCAAATAACCAGAGCCAAGTTTACAGGCAGAACCTGGTGCAGTCCGCAATTTGGACAAATTGTTACATTTATACTTAAAGGCGCTTTACATCTTCTGCATGTTTTATAATTAGTATTAGGGTTAGAGTAAAACAAATTCAGTATAAATTTGGCAATTTTATTAAAAAACATCTATATTTTCCGCAAATTCTACAACCATAGCCAAAGCACCATACAGCACCAACCTTAACATATTTAATGTAATATTACAAATATACGGGTAATTTGACATTTCTATTTTGTAGTATAATATAATATGCAAACTAGGCTTTTTGAGGGGACATGTCGTTAACTGATTGGTTTAATAAAAGAAAAGCGCAGCAAATTGCGGCGCGCGATACTGAAGTGAAAATTGATGATTCGGTAGGTAAACTTTGGATGCTTTGCCATTATTGCAATGCACAATTGCCTAAAAAAGATTTAGAAGCAGCTGATATGGTTTGCCCGAGCTGTGATTATCACTTCAGAATCGGCGCAAGAGAACGTATAGCGCTTATTTTCGATGAAGGAACTTTTGAAGAAAAATATCAAAACATTTTGCCAACCGACCCTTTGGAATTTTTCGACACTCAAAAATATTCTCAAAGACAAATCGACGCTAAGAAAAAAACGGGTCTTGATGAGGCTGTAATCGTTGGCACAGGCAAAATTGAAGGCGAAAAAGTCGCCACAGCCGTTATGGATTTTGAATATATGGGCGGCTCAATGGGCTCGGTTGTCGGGGAAAAAATCACCCTTATTATTGAACACGCACTTGAAAAACGCCTTCCTGTGGTTGTTTTTACATCATCGGGCGGAGCAAGAATGCAAGAGAGCGCACTTTCATTAATGCAAATGGCTAAAACTTCTTGTGCTGTGGCAAAAATGAACGAAGCAGGGCTTTTATATGTAACCGTTCTTTGTGAACCCACTTTCGGTGGAGTTACAGCTAGTTTCGGCACACTGGGCGATATTATGCTCGCTGAAAAAGGCGCAAGAATTGGTTTTGCCGGAAGAAGAGTAATTGAACAAACAATTCGTGAAAAACTTCCCGCAGATTTCCAAACTGCCGAATATTTGCTTAAATACGGGCAAATTGATATGGTTGTAACAAGAAGTGAAATGAAAGAAAAACTCGCAACTATATTGAAAATTCATGCAGATGCAAAAACTAAGACTAAAAAAGCCGGAACAACAACTTAAAATACAGGTAAAAACAATGAAAAAAACACAAATACTCGAATTTGAAAAACCTATATATACAATGCAAGATAAAATCGAAGAGCTAAAAAGTCTCAGCAAGGAAACCAACATAGATTACAAAAAGGAAATCGAAACTTTGGAAACGCAAACGCAAGAGTACAAAAAAGAACTTTATTCTAAACTGGAGCCTTTTCAAATGCTCCAAATAGCGCGCCACAATGCCCGCCCAAACTTTTTGGATTATGCCGGTTTAATAGCAACGGATTTTGTTGAGCTTCACGGTGACAGGGTCGGCACGGATGATAGAGCTATAATAGGTGGCATCGCACGCATTGACGGCAAACCCGTTATGCTCATAGGCACGCAAAAAGGTAAAACCACAAAAGAAAATTTAGAATACAACTTTGGAATGCCCCAACCGCAAGGCTACCGTAAGGCTTTAAGGCTTATGGAACATGCAAGCAGGTTTAATATGCCTATTGTAACTTTAATTGATACAACAGGGGCTTACCCGGGAATTGCAGCCGAGCAAACCGCACAAGGTACGGCAATTGCGGTTAACCTTCGTGAAATGGCAAAACTTAATGTGCCCATAATTTCAATTATCACGGGTGAAGGCTGTTCAGGCGGCGCTTTGGGCCTTGCTGTTGCAAACAAAGTAATGATTTTAGAATACGCTTACTACACCGTAATTTCGCCTGAAGGCTGCGCTTCAATTTTGTGGCGCGACGCGACTCTGGCTAAAAAAGCCGCAGAAGCACTTAAAATCACGGGCAAAGACCTTTTGAAATTCAAAATTGTAGACGAAGTTATACCAGAGCCGTTGGGTGGAGCACACAACGACCCTGATAAAATGGGTGAAAATTTGAAAGCAGTCATTTCAAAATCTTTAAAAGAATTTGAAAAAATGAGCCCGCAAGAGCTTAAAGGCCAGCGTTATGACAGGTTTAGAAGCCTTGGCGCCTTTTCAGCATAACTTTAGCCGGTTTCATCATCATCATTCTCAACCCAAACATATGTTTGTGAAAAATTTTCACCAAAGGGGTTGTTATCAAGTTTGAAAAATGGATTTTGCGCATTTTTGTCATACTTTTTCACCTTTTCATTCAAATTATATAAATACTCACGGATATTCATCTATCCCTCCAACCAAACACATTATTAGTGCAAAGATATAAGGTTAAATCCGAAAATCGTTTAATTAGCCGAGTAGCCCAAAGTGATTATTTTAGGTATAATGGGCTTTATTTATTTTGGGGATATTTATAACGAATGGAGTTCGGGTTATGAAGAAAAATATAAAACTTATTATTGCCGCAGTTGTCGGCGTTTGTATACTTTTGGTTATAGGGCGATTCGGCTGGGTAAAATTCGGCGAGATGATGCGCGGGAAAATGATGGCAACAATGATGACACCGAAAGTTGCACTTTCAGAGGTCCAAGAAGCTGATGTTCTACCCACAATCGAAGCGCCCGGACGCGTTATGGCAATTGATACTATCCAGCTTGTACCGAAAGTTGATGGCACTCTTTATTCAAAACACTATAAAGACGGTGATTTTGTTAAAAAAGGCCAACTGTTACTGGTTTTAGACCCCAATAAATTTATTATCGCAATTAACAGAGCAAAGGCGGATTTAAGTTCTGCAACCGCTCAGGCCAGAAAAGCTGACCTCGATTTTGGCCGCGCAAAAGAATTATTGGAAAAAGATTATATTTCAAAAGCAACTTATGATGACACTGTAGCTAAAAAAGACATAGCATACGCTCAAGTAGGCGCCGCACGCGCAGCTTTGGCTGATGCTAACAGGCTTTACGGATATTCAAGAATCACAGCTCCTGTTTCAGGCAAAATCGGTGCTATTAATATTGTTCCCGGTAATTACGTGACACTTCAAGGCGGGCCTATCGCCACAATTGTAAGCATGGACCCGATTTACATAACATATTCGCTTGATTCAAAAAAGTTTAATGGATTAAGAAACGACTCGATTTCACCTACAGTAAAACAGGAAAAGCCTATTCAAATTGAAGTCACGCTGCCTGACGGCACACTTTACCCGCACAAAGGAACCGTTGATTTTTACGACAATAAAATCAGTGAAAACACGGGCACAATAGACCTTCGCGCTACAATTAAAAACCCTGATAATGTTTTAATACCGGGCGATTTTGTGAAAGTGAAGATTTATTCAAACACTCCTAAAAAGAGCGTGGTTGTTCCGCAAGGCGCAGTTCTTCAAGACCCGACCGGAAGATATGTTTTTACAATAGACGATAAAGAAAACGCAAAAATTGTTCGTATTGAAGTTGACGGCCAATGGGAGAAAAACTGGATTGTAACTAAAGGGCTTGAAGTTGGCCAGAAAATAATCACTCAAGGGATTGTGAAAGTGGTTGACGGTAAACCGGTAAAAGCTTTGACGGCTGAAGAAGTCGAAGAATTTGCTAAAACAGGCAAAACGCTTGATGAAGTGAATGAAAATCCGCAAGAGAGTAAGGAAAAGTAAATGTTTTCAAAATTTTTCATAGAAAGACCGCGTTTTGCGATTGTTATTGCACTTGTTATAGTGCTCGCGGGGTTGATTTCACTGAAAAACCTTCCGCTTGAAAAATATCCTACAATCACACCGCCTCAGGTAATGGTCACAGCAACATATCCTGGAGCTTCTGCCGATGTTGTTGAAAAAACAGTCGCGTCAATTTTGGAAACCGCGGTTAACGGTGTAGAGAATATGATTTATATGAGTTCGTCTTCTTCAAACGGAAGCTACAGGCTCAATATCTATTTTCAAGTCGGCACAGACCCCAACATTGCCGTTGTAAACGTGCAAAATAAACTTTCTTTGGCAACAGCAAGGCTGCCCGATGAAGTTAAAAGGTACGGTCTCACGATTAAACAATCTACTCAAGGCTCGGGTCTTGTAATGTACGGGCTTTCTTCGCCCGATAATTCCGTAGATCTTCTTACTGTAAGTAACTACGCCTCAATTTTTATAAAAGATGAATTAGCACGTATTAAAGGGGTTGCGGAGGTAAACGTCTTTGGTGCAAGGGATTATGCAATTCGTATCTGGCTGGACGCTCAGAAAATGGCAAGTCTTAATGTTTCGCCGTCTGAAGTAAACGCGGCAATTCAAGCCCAGAATGCTCAGGTTCCCGCGGGCGAGATAGGTTCAGAGCCTATGATAAATAAGCAAGATCTAAAAATTACGCTGCGAACCAAAGGGCGGCTTGCTTCGCCTGAAGAGTTCGGCAATATTGTTGTAAAATCGCAGCCGAACGGCCAAGCGATAAGGGTCAAAGACATCGCAAGGGTTGAACTTGATGCTGAATCATTTTCATTTGCGGGTCGGGTGAATATGGAACCTATGGTCGTTATTCAGGTAGTTCAGCTTGCAAATGCGAACGCTATTGATATTGCTGATAAAGCAAATAAAAGAATGGAAGAGCTTTCAAAAACTTTTCCAAAAGGTATTGAATACAAAATTACTCGTGATGAAACAGAATTTATCTCTGAAAGTTTGGCCGAAGTTGGAAAAGCAATTGTTCTAGCTATTATTTTGGTAGTTTTGACCGTTTATTTGTTCCTTGGTGATTGGCGCGCTTCGTTAATTCCGTTTTTGGCCATACCGGTTTCTTTAATCGGAACGTTTAATTTCTTCGCTGCATTTGGTTTTTCGCTTAACACGCTTACCCTTTTCGGGCTGGTTCTGGCGGTCGGGACGGTCGTCGACGATGCCATTGTTGTCGTTGAAAACGTTCAGCGGCATATTGACGAAGAAGGCCGAAAGCCAAAAGAGGCCACTATCATTTCAATGGAAGAGGTTTCAGGCGCCGTTCTTGCCACTTCTTTAGTGTTAATGGCCGTCTTTGTACCTGTTGCGTTTTTATCGGGAATTCAGGGTAAAATGTTCCAACAGTTTGCGGTAACAATCGCCGTTTCAATTGGTTTCTCGACCCTTGTGGCCTTTACTTTGGCTCCGGCTTTATGCGCAATTATTTTGCGCTCGAAAGACGAAATGCCAGAACGTACAATTTTCGAAAAATATACAGCTTTTCACCATGATTATTGGGAAAGTGTAAACGCAACAACAAAGCGCGAAAGGTTTATGGCGCTGGGTGAATACTTAGCCTGTATCTGGGATGTTACTCTTAAAAAATTCAACAAATCTTTTGAAAAATTAAGAGATAAATATCTTATGGGTTCAGAGTATTTTATTAAAAGACCTTCAAAAACAGTTTGGGTTTATCTTGCCCTGATTGTTGCAATGTTAGGATTATTCAAGCTCACCCCTCAAGGATTTTTACCCGAAGAAGACGTTGGCGCATTAATGACAAACGTTATACTCACTGACGGTTCAACAATTTCAAAAACCGGTGAATTGAGCGCAAGAATTGAGCGCGAGGTTATGAAATTAAAAGGAGTGGAATATGTTATCGGCCTGGTTGGTTTCAGCGGTGAAAACACTGCTATATTAATTACCGTTTTTAAACCTTGGCAAGAACGTGCAAAAAATATTTTCACAAAACCTGAAAATGACGCTACATTGCAAGGTATGCAGCGCAGAATCGGCGCAATAACAGCAAAAATTACCGACGCGAGAATTCAAAGCTTTGTACCTCCTTCAATACCCGGTTTAAGTATGTTCGGCGGTCTTGAATATCAACTTCTCGACAAAGGCAACCGTACCCCTCAGGAATTAGGCTTTGAAGCTAACAAATTTATCAGCGAAGTACAAAGAGACCCGACTTTTGCAAACCCTGGTGTTTTCACACAATATAACTACAATACTCCTCAAATGATTGTTAATATTGATTATCAAAAGGCGCTTGCGCAAGGCATTCCTGTAAGCGAAATTTATACGGCTCTCGGCGCACAATTCGGCCAAGCTTATGTAAACGATTTCAACCGTTACGGCCGCGTTTTCAGGGTAATTATGCAAGCGGAAGAGGAATATCGTTCAAAACCGGGCGATTTAGACAAAATTTTTGTTAAATCGGCAAGCGGCAAAATGTCGCCTTTAAGTTCTATAGTCGAACTTGAACCTATCACAGGCCCTTATTCAATCACAAGATTCAACATGTACCCCGCTGTGCAAATTTCCGCCTTGCCTGCACAAGGAAAGAGTTCCGGGGATGCTATTAAAACAATGGAAGAATTTTCAAAGAGCCTGCCTCAAGATATGGGTTACGCCTGGTCAGGAACAAGCTTGCAAGAAATTGAAGCTTCCGGCCAGATTGTGGTTATTTTGGGAATGATTCTCGTATTTGTTTATCTTTTCCTTGTTGCTTTGTATGAAAGCTGGATGCTTCCTATAGGTGTAATGTTAATCGCCCCTATTGCGATGCTGGGTGCAGTCTTTTTGAGGTATATTACAGGCGGTACTGTTGACTTATATGTCCAAATAGGGTTTATAATGTTGATTGGTCTAGCGGCCAAGCAAGCGATTTTGATTATAGAATTTGCCAAAATCGCAAGGGAGGAACAAGGATTAAGCGTGTTTGAAGCAGCCATGGAAGCAGCAAAAATAAGATTTAGAGCGGTTATGATGACGTCTCTCGCCTTTATTTTGGGTATCTTGCCTCTCGTTTTTGCAACAGGCCCCGGGTCTGAAAGCCGCCGTTCGCTTGGAGTTACAGTTTTCGGCGGTATGGTTGCAGCAGCAATCATCGGTGCAATTCTGGTGCCTGCGTTCTACACTCTGGTTCAAGATTTAAGAGAAAAATACGCATGGGGCAAAGTTAAAACAGCAAAATCTGATAAAAGAGAAGAAAATGAAAAATAAATTACTAATACTATCAATAATATGTTTATTGGGAAGTGCCACAGAGGCTAAAGAAAAAGAAACGGATTATTCGCAATATTTAATTCCGACTGACGGCTATATTATGATGGATGAATCCGGTGGGCAACCGGCACATATTGAAGGCAGCATTACAAAAGGGCAGGAATTAGACCTTGCCGATTGTCTTGAACTTGCAATAAGCAACAACCCCAGAATTAAAGCAGCAATAGCAAACGCAGCCGCAACCGAAACTTTAAAAACGCAAACGATCGGGAATTATTCACCTCGCTTCACTTTAAACAGTGGTATTTCAAGAACAAAACCTGATACTACAATCAGCGGCGGCAATGACGACCCTTATACAAAATATCTTATGGGCACAATCGGTATAAGGCAATTGGTTTACGATTTTGGTTTCACACAAAATCAGTACACAATCGATAAATTAAATTGGCAAGCAAGTGTTGATAATATCGACAATATTATAAATGATGTTATTTTCCAGGTAAAAGACAGCTATTATTACTTGATGCTTGCAAACGAAAATAAACATGTTATGGAAGAAACCGTCGCCAATTTAGAAGGTATTTACAGACAAGCAAAGGCTTTTTATGAAGTGGGCGCTAAGGCTAAAATTGATGTAACTATAGCCGAAGTAAATTTAGAAGACGCGCGCTCAAGGTTAATTGAGGCAAAATATGGTGTAGACATTGCAACAAGCAGGTTAAATAACGCCATGGGCTTACCTTTTGTTGAGCCTTATGAAGTGGTTGGCAAACTTCCCTTCGATTCGACGAGTTTCTCGATTAAACGTGCAATTGAATATGCAAATGATTTTCGTCCCGACTTAAAAATGGCTCTTGCAAACATAAAAATGGCCGATCAATACGTTAAATTAGCTAAGAAAACTGCTTTTCCGAGAATTGAATTTGCCGCGAACCTGTCTTCGGGCGGACGCGATTCTATCGCCGAGAAAAACTGGTATGATTTAGGCGGATATTTGACTTTCCCTACATTCAACCCTCTTTTATTGAAAAATCAAGTTAAAGAAGCTAAAGCTCTTTATGAGCGTCAGCAATTTGACACAAAGTCGTCTGTGAACAATATGTATTTTGAAATTCAATCTACCTACGCCAAATTGGTTGAAACCAAAGAACGCGTGCCTGTTGCAGAACTTGCCGTTAAAAAAGCGCTTGAAAACTTTGAAATTGCGCAAGGCCGCTATAAAGTGGGCTTATCCGACCCGATTGAGCTTAAAGATGCACAATTGCAATATCAAAATTCACAACTTGCCCATTTGAAAACACTTTATGATTATAACAGCGCTAAAGCCAAACTAGAGCAGGCTATTGGACATGCTTTAGGTGAAGAAGCCGTTAAAACTGATGATGGTGTGGTAAAAGTAAAAGGCGATGAAGTAAACGGCGAGGAAACAAAAGTACCGGAAGTGAAGAGCAACGAAACAGAAGGAGTGGAAGTAAAAGGTGAAGAGGCTAAAGGCGGCATTTAATTTGCTCCGCTTCTAAGCAATTTTTTGCTTTCAGTTGTTTTATAAATCCAGCACCGGCTTCGCCGATTGTAGTAATGCAAAAAGGTTTTAATGGTTACTAAAGTTTCAGCAAATAGCCCATACGTGATGGCTCCACCTAAATCTGTTTCGTCACTCGCACAAACAGCCGCAAACCCCATGGCTGAAAATAGCGTGACAAACGTGGATTCGCAAAATTCAAACCAATCAATGAATTTTCCCAACCCTAATGTCGGGGTTTTAAACCCGCCAAATAAAGTCGATATGCCGCTTACTGCTGATGCGTTTGAAGAAAAAGACAAGCTCCGCTCGCTTCCAAAACCCATTAAAAAAGGCGGGGCAATGAAAAATTTGGTTTTAATCGGCAAGCTGGTTGTATTTGGAATCGGTGCTTTTTATATGGGTAAAGGTCTTAAACATGTCGGTTCTAAAATTTGGAAATTGTTGAATAGATAGAGCGCGTAAGCCGGTGTGAAGCATCCGACCCGCGAGGAGCGGGGCGAGAGCAAAACACTACGCTTTTCTATGATATAATTTTTCCTATGAGAATCAACAAATACATCGCACAAGGTGGTAAATATTCAAGAAGAGGGGCGGATGAGCTTGTTGTTGCGGGAAAAGTCACCGTTAACGACAAGGTTATAACAGAACTCGGCTGGGAAATTCGCCGCCGTGATGTTGTAAAGGTTGAAGGAAAAATAATCAAGGCACCCGAGCAATTCGAATACGTTCGTTTTTACAAGCCTGTTGGTTACATTACAACTAAAAGCGACGAAAAAGGCCGAAAAACAATTTATGATATTATCCCGAAGGAATATTCCCGCCTAAAGCCTGTCGGAAGGCTTGATAAAGACAGTTCGGGTCTTATATTGCTTACCAATGACGGGGATTTAATTAACGCGCTCACACACCCTTCAATTAAGGTGCCAAAGGTTTATCGTGTTACGACGGATGGCGATATTCAGTTAACTCATTTGGAGAAATTTGCAAAAGGGATTAAAATAGACGGTAAAGTGGCATACTGCGACAGCCAAATTATAGAAACAGTGCGCGGAATAACTACACTGGAAATCACGCTTTATCAAGGCTTAAACAGGCAAATCAGGAAGATGTTTGAAGCGCTCGGGTTCAAGGTAAAATCGCTTAAACGTACTCGACACGCTACTTTAAACCTTGGCGGCTTGACCAAAGGGCAATGCAAAATTATCCGCCCGAAACAAATGCAAGAATTGAAACAATATATAGAAAAGGTGCAAAAAAATGCGTGAGCGGTGTGTGAAGCGCAAAGCGCGTAACCGTTCCAAGGCGACGTTGTGAACGAAATGAAATGTAGTGAACGAACAAATTTACATAGTAAATTTGACAGGAGCAAAAAATGCTTGATATTAAATTAATCAGGGAAAACCCGGAAAAAATAAATGAGCTTTTAAAAAGAAGAAATCCGGAACTTTCAATTAACGAGGTTTTGGAAATTGACGAACAAAGACGGAAAATTCAATTTCAGGCGGATGAATTAAGGCAAGAGCGCAAAAATGTTTCTCAAAAAATCGGGGAACTGAAAAAGCGTGGCGAAAACACCGACGAAATTCAAGAACAAACCCGCGAAATGGGCGATAAAATCAAGGCATTTGAGGAACAGGAAACCGAATTAAACGAAAAACAAAAAGAAATGCTTCTCTACATTCCAAACACGCCCGATGAAACAACCCCAATCGGTTTAAGCGAAGATTGCAACGTCGTTAAAAAAACAGTGGGAGAGCCAACAAAAGCCGCTTTTAAACTTAAGGCTCACTGGGATTTAGCAACTGAAAAAAACATTGTTGATTTTGAACGCGGAGTAAAATTGGCACAATCACGTTTCACCTTGTCACGCGGTAAAGGTGCGGCATTAGAGCGCGCCATTATTAACTTTTACCTTGATTTACACACAAATGTACACAGTTATGAGGAAATTCTTCCGCCTGTTTTAGTAAATTCTGCCGCTATGCAAGGTACGGGCCAATTGCCAAAATTCAGGGAAGATATGTATAAATGTGTTGATGAAGACCTTTATTTAATCCCGACCGCGGAAGTTCCTGTCACAAATATTTATGCTAACGAAATTTTGAATGAAGAAGATTTACCAAAATATATGTGTTCATATACCCCTTGTTTCAGGCGTGAAGCGGGTAGCGCGGGCAAAGACACGAGAGGCTTAATTCGCGTTCACCAGTTTAACAAAGTGGAATTGGTAAAACTAACAACGCCCGAACAAAGTGCTGAGGAACACGAAAAATTAACACAAAATGCTGAAAAAGCCCTTGAAATATTAGGTTTACCGTTTAGAAGAATTGAGCTTTGCGCGGGTGATATCGGTTTCAGCGCGAAAAAGTGTTACGACCTTGAAGTCTGGATGCCTTCTTATGATGCTTATAAAGAAATTTCAAGCTGTTCAAATTTTGGCGATTACCAAGCACGCCGTGCAGGGTTAAAATTCCGTTCAAAAGCAACAGGCAAAGCGGAATTTATGCATACAATAAACGGTTCGGGGTTAGCGGTCGGAAGAACTTTCGCCGCGATTTTAGAGAATTTCCAAACGCAAGACGGGGAAATTATTATACCGGAAGTTTTAAGAAAATATACGGGTTTCGACAAAATTTAAATGGTTTAACGGGGGTTTATGAACAAACAAAGCGCGGATGAAATTTTAAAAAAATTATTGGATGGCAACCAAAATTTTGCTAATCCGGAAACCCAATATCAAGCGGGGAGTTCTCAAACCCTTCAAGCGTTGCAAAGGAAGCAAAACCCGGGCGCGATTGTTCTTGGGTGTTCAGACAGCAGGGTAGTGCCCGAAATTATTTTTGACGTCGGGTTTGGTTCGCTTTTTGTTATAAGAACCGCGGGCAGCGCAATCGGGCCGAACATTTTAGAAAGTATTGAATACGCTGTTAAAAAACTTGAGGTCCCACTATTAATTCTTTTGGGTCACCAAGATTGCGGCGTTATGCAATACGCGCTTGACGCTGATTTATACAATGATGAATTTGAAAACTTAATTTATCAGGTTCAATCTGTCAAAAATGAAAAAAATATAACCTGCTTTAACGACTTAGCCAAAAGCTACACCGCTATTGCAAGAAACAGGCTTTTAAAGAAATCTTCAATAATAAAAAACGCTGTTGAACAAGGCAAATTGAAAATCGTACGCGCATATTTTTCATTCGACACAGGGCTTGTAGAAATTTTAGGCTGTGGCGATGAAAATAAACAATGCGGAACTTGCGCTCAGTGCAGACTTTAAATTTGTCTTAAAAGGTTTGCCATTTCAATTGCGCTCTCAGCAGCCGAAGAACCTTTATTACCGGCTTTTGTGCCTGCGCGTTCAATTGCTTGTTCAATATTATCAGTTGTTAAAACGCCAAAGATAACAGGAATGCCCGTTTCCAAACCAACGTGTGCAATGCCTTTTGAAAGTTCGGCGCTGACATAGTCAAAATGAGGGGTTGAACCTTTAATAATTGCGCCAAGGGTAATAATAGCGCTATAGCCTTTTTTCGCGGCTTTTTTACAGGCAAGAGGAATTTCAAACGCGCCGGGTGTCCAAATCACATCAATATTTTTATCATCAACCCCGTGGCGAACAAGCGCGTCAAGAGCGCCTGAGAGCAATTTAGAGCCGATAAACTCATTAAAACGCGAAATTACGATACAAAATTTATCATCCTTTTGCGCTACTAATTTTCCTTCAATAGTATTTGCCATAACCTTGTTTCCTTCTTTTGCCTTTTATTTTACCATGATAGGAGGCGTTTGCAAGTAAAGCGGTTTAACTTTTGAATAGTGGAAATCTTCGCCTGTTTGCAATTTTTGTTCGTCAATTTTTGCTAAAACAGCGCCTAAGTCCGGCGTTTGAATTTCGTAATTTATAGTTTCAATCTCTTCGCTTTGAAAATATTCAAAACAATTTGAGTCGCACACAACTTTTTTATCTTTTGCCAATACTATGGCATCCGTTTTGTCAATGAGCTTGGGTTCAGTGCCGTTGTAATAGATATATTTTCCACGCCTTGCATCTAAAAAGACCGCATCACTTTCAAAAGCTTCAGAAATAATCTCAACAGAAGGCACACCCACAAGCGGCACATTTAATTGCCCGGCCATAACTCCTGCCACAGTGAGACAAACGCGAATACCCGTAAAACTTCCCGGGCCAATGTTCACACCGATTGCGTCTAAATTTTTAAGGCCATTAGCGCCCGCAAGTTTTTTAATTTCTGAAATTAAATAAACACTATGATAATTTTGCGCGTCGCTTTCAATAATCCTGCTCGTACCGTTATAGTTTATGAAAGTTTTATTTAAAACCGTGTCGAAACAAAGCAAATTCACAAAGCCTCGACAATCTTTTGATATCTTTCCCCGATAGGATTAAATTCAAAAATGCGTTCGGTTTCTTTATCACCATACAAAACATTAACTTCAAGACGTTCAAACGGCAATTCGTCAGCGCCAAAATCTGCCCACTCCACTAGGGTTATAACTCCGTTGCGAGAATATTCGCAAAGTTCCGAAGCAATCGTTTTTACCCCTTCTTCTTCAAGCCTGTAGAGGTCAAAATGGTACACCGGCAAGTGGTCAGAACCATGGTATTCGTTTAAAATTACAAAACTCGGGCTTGTAACAGCTTCCCTGACCCCAATATATTTAAGTAAAAACTTTGTGAACGCGGTTTTGCCTGCCCCAATTTCACCCAAAAGCGAGATAAAAACACCGTTTTTTTCAATTAACGAACCCAGTTTTTGTGCCAGCGCTTGGGTTTCATCTAAATTTTTACAACAAAATTTTGCCATACTAAAAATTTTAGCATAAATAAGCTCCTGGGGAACTTCATCCCACGTCGCTTACGTAGTGCTCGCCGCCTCGCTCATCGCGCGTCGTCTTAGCACCGGCTCACGCATTAAAAACGCGGACTTTTAAGGTCCGCGCAGTCTGTTATCTCCTCGGTAGTGGGTGTTGTCGTCAGTTTAAACCCGCATATGTCGGGTTATTTGCAATAATTTTTTCAATGCCCGTGCTGCCTTTGTCTCTTAAAACCATTTTGTCGATATAGTTTTCGCGCTTAACAAGCGGGTGGGTCGACATGGCAAGGGTGGGGTCTTTTCTTAAAAATTGGTTCCATGTGGAAGTTTCTTTAAGCCAGGCCCTCAACTCCTCAACTTTTGTATTTGTTTGAGGGTGATGCTGGCTTTCATGTGCAATCAGGCAGGCAACCGCCTCTGAAGGAGCATCTTCGTGTTTTTTATTAATATAAATAACCAAAGAACCCCCCTGGGTTTTCATTGTCACCGCTTCACAATTACTCATGCCGTAAACGGCAAGATCTCGGAACATGACACGAATCGGCTTCCCGGTAGCGTTGCTTCCATTTAACACAGCCAAAACATCGTTACCGCCAATCGATCGAAGAGAATCTAAACTGGCCGAAATTTTGGGGTTAGTAGTGATATTTTGATAATCACTCGCTATAGTGATGCTTTTTGTACTGACAAAAATTGTCATAATACAAAACAACACTATTAGTTGTTTCATCCTTTTAAACATAGTGTAAATACCTTATAAACAGACATGTTTGTTATCGGGAATTTAAGAGTTAAACTTTAGAATTTTAAATCAGATTGTTACATTAATTTACAACAAGATAACCAGCCTGAAACTCTAATTCAAAAGATTACCCCGGGGTGGGGTTTTAAACAAAGAGCAATGGTTTAATATTGAAACGTTGTGAAAAGATTTTTAACTTTGTATGTCTTTTTTTCTATATTTTGTACGTTTTTACCGCCGGCAAAAGCTGATATTGTGCTTGAAAAAAATGATTTAAGAGATATCGCCGTAATGGAAAAACGGCACTACCGCAACCCTGCGGGAAGTTTGGAAAGTAATGAATATCGTATTAACCGCCTTGAAACGACGTTTTTCGGGCAAACTTTTCAGGAATTGGACGCAAAAGAGCGCATGCGAAGGCTTCGTATAGCAAGCCAAAAAATGTTTATGACAGGGGCCGCTATACCTTCCGGAATGAGTTCAAGAAAACTAAACGCAAGAGACGATATATTACAAATTGTCGAGAAAGACAAACCGGGTATAATCGACGGTTTTATGAAGCTTTATGCACCCGGTCTTTACGAAAAATTCCAAGAAAAAAACGAGCGATTAATGAGAAATGAAACCAGCTGGTAGGTTTTTGTGTGTTAAAATTTATAAATGAGTAAATTTTTCTTAGACGCCGGCACAACTTGGTCGAAAATACTCGAAATAACACCCCGGGGAGAGCGAAAACAAAGCATTTTGCCTTCGAGTGGGCTAAAGAGTCTTGAGCTTAATTTTGAGCGCGTAACGGGTCATTCAAGCAGAAAAGAAGGTAACTACGTAAATGAAGTTGTAGCGTTAGCAAG
>JAVBQM010000106.1:0-27237 GCA_031549065.1 Candidatus Gastranaerophilales bacterium
AATGAGGCTGATAAAAATAAAAACGGCACACTCGATTTAAATGAATTTATGCAATTTGTCTCCAAAGCCGACAAAAGCAATGCTAAAAAGATTTCTGACGGGAAAATTAGCGATGCTGAGCTTGAGAAAATGTTCGGTAAAGAAAAGGCTTCGCTAAAAGATGTTTTTAAAGACTTAATGAACAATATCACCACAGCGGCAAAAGAATTGCCGGCTAAAGCCGATAAAGTGGAAGATACATTTAAAGAAAGCCTCACAAACTTTGCCAAGTATATTGATAAGAACAACGGAGAGGTAACAACAGGCCAAGTTAAAGAAAACAGTTCTAACCCTAAAGCCAAATTCAAAGGTGTTGCATATGACAAAAGCATGACCATGGAATATAAAGACGGCACAAAAGTTACAGCTTATTGCGATGCTAATGGAAATATAATTGGCTACAAAAAAACTCAAAAAGACGAAAAGGGAAATAAAACGCAAACAACCTACACAGCAGACGGCGATAAAAATGCGGTAAGCGCATATAATAAAGATGGCGTAAAAACTTCCAAAGTAACCTATGATGAGGCCGGAAGAGAATCTACTTCAACAAAATATGATGATAAGGGTAAAGCCAAATCGAAAGAAAGCTACACTTTTGATGAAAATGGAAAGCTTGAATCTACTAACACAAAAAAATATAAAGACGGAGTTGCAGTAAGTGCTGAAACCAGAACTCCAAGCGGCGTGCTATTGGATAAAAGTAAATATGAAAATGGAAAATTAGATAAAAAGACGTTTTATTCTTATGACGAGAAAGGTTCTCCGATTGAAAGCCAAATAAATACATACACAAGAGACGGCAAGGGCGGTTCTACGAAGGAAGTGCAAAAACGCGACCCTAAAACCGGCAAACTTTATGTTAGCGAAAAAGTTTCATACAAAACCACAGACGGTGTTAAAAGACCAACAGCGGCAACTACCTACTTCCCGGGCACAAAAACCGTTCAAGAAAAGCGCGAATATGACGCAAACGGGCTTATTAAAAAGTCGACAAAGTACGACAAAGACGGCAAAAGTACCATTACCAACTACAAAGACGGTGTTGAAGTGAAGTCTCCAATACCAAGAATTTTAGACCAAATCCGAAATGGAGAAATTCAGTATTATCACAAGGGGTAAATTGAATTTATATTAAGAAATGTTACATAAGGCATCGCCTATTTTAGGCGATGTTCTTTATTAATAAAAAAATAAACAATGTTTTTGACGGATAATTTGAAACATGTAGTGACAAAGTGTGAAAAAAAAGTTATAGTGAATACATAAAGTGTTCTTTTTACCCTTATTAATTTGAAACCACGCTGATACCAGGCAGAGAGAAGAATTTTTAAGTAGTGTAAAGATAAGTAAAGTGAAAGTAGCAAAACAAGTAAATTTTTTAATGCGTGATGTTTTTTTTAATGTGTGGTTTAAAAAATTGAAGTGGAAGGTAATTTTGTATGACAATTAGTGTTAACAACAGAAAGAAACAGGCCAAAAAGTCTTTCGAAGAGTTGCTAAATGATTTAACAACCAGTAATTCTGAAAAAGTTCGCTATAACGCCGCAAGAGTTTTGGGCGAAATGGGCGATTTTTCGGCCGTAGAACCGCTTATTGATGTTCTAAAAAACGACAAAAACGGTTCTGTGCGTTTGTATGCTGCCCGTGCGCTTGGCGAACTTGGCGATACAACTGCAACAATCCCTCTTATTGAGTCTTTGCGTGAAGACAGAAACGTAGACGTTCGTGTTCGTGCTGCCCGCGCCCTTGGTAGATTGGGTGGCGGAATTGTTGTTGAGCCGCTTGTAGAAGCGCTTAACGATGAAAACCCTCAAGTTTGTATTACTGCAACCGATGCTCTTATAGAAATCGGCGATGTTGCAACTGACGCCCTTATCGGCATCTTGTTCCATGAAAAAGTAAATGTAAGATGCGACGCTACACGTGCTTTGGGCGAAATCGGCAACAAAAAATGTGTCGAGCATATTATTAAAATGCTTAAAGATGAATGGGTTAACGTAAGAATTTATGCTGTAACTTCACTTGGTAAACTTGAAGATACAAGCGCAGTTCCGGCCCTGATTGAAGTTATGCAAGATACCAAAGAAAACGATTTGGTTCGTGCAGGTGCCGCAGCAGCCCTTGGCGTGCTTCGTGACCAACGCGCATTGCTTCCTTTAAGACAACTAATTATTGACGCTCAAGAACTTGGCGAATTGGAAGACACAGCTTTAAAATCTTTCAAAAAAATCATGGCTGCAAACTGGGAAGCAATCCCTGGTGCTGCTCCGGTTAAAAAACCAGCCCTGTTTTAAATAACAAATTAACAAAAAGCATTACAACAACAACACAAAAAGCGCCCAAAAAGGGCGCTTTTTTATAATTTCATTTCATTTCCAGTCCGGTGTCGCCCTGTTCGACTTTGCCTTTGATTTCACTTTACTTCCATTAGAAAAAGACGCCTCCAAAGGAAGCGTCTTTAACGCGCATCTTTTCTGCCCGGGGTGGTGACAAAGCACCCCGTCAAAGCTTTTCAGCCCTCGTGCAAAGCGGCAAACACCTTTACGATGCTTCGCCTTCTTCGTCCAGATACGCGCTGGAGATGAAATCTACCTGTGAGTTTAGCGTGCTCACGAAATGAGAATATCTTTCCATTCTTAGTTTTAACCAGCCAAGCATCGAGTTCGCACCGCGGATTTTCACAGTTCTTACTTGAGCGAAGCATTTGTGCTGCGGATTATATGATTCTTCAAAAAGCGTTTGGCATTTGCAATTAAGCTCTTCAATCAAATCGTAAAGAGTTTTTAGCCACGCGTGAGATACGCTTAATTCATCAATTTTGTATTCTAGGATCATCGCTTGAATCCGCCACCTTTATGTTTTGTCATACATATTCAGTATATCAATAGTATATCAAACTTTATAACCTTTTTAAACCCCTAAGCCCGCAAAAATGCTCTTAACGTGATATCTTTAGGGTTAAAACTCAATAGAATCAATGCTTACGAAAATGTAACAAAATGTAAAACTTTTTCTAAAAAAACTTGACGAACATATATCGGGTATATCGTTTGCGTATTTTTGGAATATAAACTAAAATAGGGGAATGAAAGAAGCACGCGCAGGGCAGATTGTTGTTATAAAAACCGAAGATTCAGACCTTGAGGGTTTGATTGAAAATGTTGAATTAGACAGAATTACGGTCAACTATTTTAAGCGCGACAGAGAGGTTTTCAAGGCCCTTGAAGAAGGTGAAGCTTTACGCGTTATGGTGCATACAAAGTTTGGCGTAAAAAAAATGAAAAGCATACTTATAGACAATTCCGGCCCCAGGTTGGTTATTGAAAACGCTCGCACGATTCAAGAAAAAGAAAACCGCGAAGATGTGCGCACAAGTGTGAGCATGAAAATTTATATAAAACACGGCAAGCTGCTTATCCCTGCTACAACTATTAATCTAAGCGCAGGCGGGGTAAAATTTGAACTGAACAATTCGCAAGCTCCGCTGGAACTTAACGACCAGATTGATATAAAATTTATCAGCGATGAATTTGAAAAAGATTTATCGGTTCAAGCGGTTGTGACGAAAGTTTTCAGCGAAAAAATTTTTGTGGCGTGTTTTGTTGATAAAAACCAGAGCATAAGAAGTAAAATCTCAGGTTTTTGCATGAGAAATGTAGATTAAATTTGGACTATAATGGCACAGATGACTGAACAAAAAAATATTGAGCGCGAGCTTTCTAAAATGACAAAAAGCGGCAAAATTCAAAAGGCAATTGAATATTGCCAGTCTGTCATTATGAAACAGCCCGATAATGTCGGCCTTTATATTAGATTGGGCGACTTGTATATGGATTGGCACCTTGATGTTTATCAGGCCAAGCAATATATTGATGAAGCTATAACGCAATATCAAATTGCATCAGAGCGCATGGTTGATAATGGCGAGATTTATTACAAAATCGGTTTTGCGTTCTATCACAAGGGAGAATTAGAAAAAGCCGTCAATTATTTTAATCTGGGTATTAAAAACGGTGCAAATAAAGCGCAGAGCCATTTTATGCTGGCAAATTGCTTGAAGAAGAAAGACAGATACACAGACGCTCTTTTTGAAACCGAAGAAGCCCTTAAATACGCCGTTTTAAACACATCAAGAATACATTATCTGCGCCATCGTTTGCTTAGAATTGTTCATTTCGCCTCCAAAAGAACAAAACTTAAAAGCATGACGGAACTTTTCTTAAGTTTTCTGACACTTCCTTTTGATAAAGAGGCGCGAAAGTCTGTTCGTTCGAAACTCAAAATTACCAGTATTTTATCTGAACTTTTCGAGGGTTTCTTCTACTATCAGGCGCAAGAGTTCGATAATGCCATTGCTATTTACACAAAGGCGATTGATAAAATGCCGGGTTTTGTGCCGCTGTATTGCCTTTTGGGGGATGTTTATCGCGCCGTTGGTAAACACGAAGAAGCAATTATTGAATATAAAATGGCAAAATGGATTGACGCCCTTTGTTTAAGCGCTTATGCTGGCCTTACGCAGGCTTATGAAGAAATGGGCGATTACGACAGCGCCATTGAAACTTATAAGAAATTTATTACAATTCACCCGAATAATGCGATGCTTCATTCAAATGTGGCAAATCTTTATTTTATGAAGGGTGATCCTAAAACCGCAATTTCACACTACCAGTCTGCAATTACTTTGAATCCTAACCACAATTGGACAAGCATTGTGGCCCAAACCCTTGGCTACATTCAACAAAATATTACAAAAAACACAGAAGCTGCGATTTCAAGCTATCAGACGGCATATACGCTAACGCCCGAGGAAATTGATATTTATATAAGCCTGGGTAGCGCATTTTATGACGCGGAAGATTATGAAAACGCGCTTGTGGTTTATCGCCGCGCGTTGGAACTTGAACCTAAAAACGCTAAAATCCATTGCAACTTGGGCTATTTGTACTGGGGTATGGGTGAACTCACGGAAGCCATTAAAGAGTATAACCTTTCAATTTCTTTTGACCCGACTTATGATATCGCCCACAATAACCTTGGCGTGATTTATCTGGATGATTTAGCGCATATTAACAAGGCAAAAGAGTGTTTTGAAAAAGCCATTGAAATGAACCCAAACTACGCGCTTGCACTCTACAACCTCGCCAGAACTTTAACAATTCAAGGCGAGAAAATTGAGGCTGCGAAATATTACCAGATTGCAATGGATGTAAACGCGGTAACAGAAGAAATCGACCCCGCTGAAATTCAAGACAGGCTTAATAATTTGTTTGATTAACCCTGATGATCCGCAAGCTGTTTTGCCCATTCTAGCCAATCTGGATAGCTTAGTTTGCTATCTGGATCATAGTCTGGTCCGGGGTGCGATCGGTCATTGTGTTTTATGGGAGCCTCTTTTTCGATTTTGGACGTACGGAATTTTTTTATGGCCGCCAGCTGGTTTTGGTAATCTCTCGAAGTTGGCGGGCCGAAGCCTGTATGTACTCCATTTTGGTCAAATTCGTTTCCTTGCCAGTCGCGAAACGAAACGGCCCTTTTTGTAGATGTATAACAGCCAATTTTTTGGATATTCATACTTTCTCTCCCTGTTTGCCTATAAAAAACATGTAAATAAAAAAATTTGACACCCGCGCTATAATATTACCATGAAAGAGATTAGTGTAATTTCACCAATTAAATATCCTCAAGATATAACGGAGTTTGCAAAATCGGTAAAGTCGCGTGATTTTTTCGTGTATCATCATCGCTTTGCGGGCAATTTTGAATTTATAAACGATTATATTGAAGCTGCGCGCAATGTTGGGGCGCGAATTTATGTTAATTTTAAACACTCTATCCTTGAAGAAGATTTAGCGCAAACCAAAAAGTTTATTGAATTTCTTACAACTACAAAAATTGACGGCATTTTTGTAAATTCATATGGAATTTTAGAAATCATTAAGTCAATGGATTTGCCCTTTGCGGTAATGATTGACAGTTATTTTGATATCCATAATATCTCCGGAATCGAATTTATGGAAATGTTTCACAAGGTTGATAAGCTCATCATCACTGAAGAAGTTTATATTAAAAACATAGAAAAAATTAAGAAATTAACCAAGTTGCCTTTGGCAATTGATACTGATAATCTCCCATGGTTTGCAAGTGAAATTATTAAATCTAAAGCCATTCAGGGCGTTGTTATAAAGGGTAAATTTGAAACTTCGGCAGATGCCTTGAGCGCAATCAAACTTGTAGAAAAAATTCTCGACAAACCGAAAATGTTTAAAGAACAAAAACTTCCGTTTAAGCACGTAAGAAAAAGTTTTTATAAAACCAACCACTACTCGGGTGAGGTGCAATCGGCTGAAGGGAGCGACTTTAAATTTGCTAACAATATTCAAAAATATGACTGGAATGTTTTTGATAAAAAATATGCGCTTGATTTTTCAAAAATCGATAGAACAACTTTGCCGAAGCTGAACTTGCGCCTTGCAAGCCTTGAACAGCTTAGCGTTATAGAAAAGTTTATTAAAAAAATCGGTTTTTGTCCGATAACTTCAATTGAATATGGCGAAGTTGCAAGCACGGTTGACCTTTATACTAAAAGTTTTGATGAAATTATAAAATATGTTAAAAAATTCTGCAAAAGGCACGGCATAAAGCTTAATCTTTCAACGCCGCGCATACTTATTGAGCGGGATTTTGACCGTGTTTATGAACTTATAAAACAATTGGCGCTGACAGAACCGCGCCCAAAAACCGTTGTAATTAATAATATTGGCTTTTGGTGGGCCTTTATTAACGATGAAGCCCTTAAAGATGTTCGGGTTGAAATCGGGGGCGGTATAAACCTTTTAAATTCAATGTCGATTAAATGTTTAAGCAACCTAAATCCAATTACGGCAATTGATTTCAGCTTTTTGGGCGAGGAAGAAAATATTGTAAAATGCCTTAAAAAGGTCAAAAGAATTATTCCTGTGCGAAAAATGTTCGTTGGCGGCTGTAAAAGGGTTGAAAGCATCGGCCTTTGCCCGCTAAATTGTGATAGTGCCATAATCTCGCGCCTGACTTGTTCGGCGCCTTGTCATCGCGGCCATTTTGCCCTGAACGACCCTGCGATTGAAAAACAATTCCCTTTTGTTGTAGATGGTTTTTGCAAAATGCATATGTTCGAAAACGGCGTTGCAGACGGGTTCGATAAAATAGAATTTTGGCTCTCGCAAGGAATTAACGAACTTATAATGGACTTTACGGCAATTCACTCTGCCGTCCTGCCTTCGGTTTTAACGAATTATTTAAGCAGATTTGTTAAGTAAATATATACATTTTCAATAATGTTTGTGATATTATCATTTGGTCAAGATAATGAGGGTAGAATATGTTAAATTTGTTGACCAAAAAGTCAAGCGGACAAAAGCTTTTGGACGGTTTGAATTTGAATGAAATTTTTGCGCGCTTGAAAACTATTTATGATGTTCAAAGCGTTAGCGAGGAGCGAAGAATTTACTTGGCGCAAACTATTCAAAAATATGGATACTTGCCTTATCCTCACTATAAAACCCTTGAAGAATTAAGCGCGGGCGAAGTGATTTTTGCGCTTGAACAAAAACTTTTAAACGAGGGGACTTATAATGGCAGCGTTTTTGCTTCTTCTGCCCTTAAAAATCCTTCTGTTCTTGCAAGAAATAATGTTAAAGATTCAAACTGGTTTAAAAAAGAAGGTCACAACGTTAAACTAATTTCACTCTCAGCTCTTGCGGACGGCGAGAAAACCAAAGATGCAGGCAAGTTTATAGACTGGTGCGCGCAATTAATAACCCTTCCTATGGGTAACCGCACTAAAGGTGTTTACCCGACGACAATTTATCTTATACCATTTCACCCCAGAGAATTTGAATGCGCGTATTTGCCGACTTCAAGCGACATCAGCCCAAAACTTGAAGATGCGCAGCTGAAAGACTGCCTTGGTCTTGACGTTAAAGGGCAAGTGAAATTGTTTATTGCGCTGGCGCAATTAAGTGCCCACCCTGTAATTTATGATATATTGCCGCAAACAAGCAGATATTCAAAAATCGTTCTTGCCAACCCCTGGGTAGCAAGGTGGTTTGACATTAACGCCATAACTTCGCAAATTGAGGGCTTCCTTGAAGCAGTTGTTAAAAATATGACCGAGAAAAAAGGTCGAAAACCCTTTACTAAAGCCGATGTTGAGGCTGCCAAAAAAGCTTATATTGATATTTTAAAAGGTTCAAAGAAAAAATATACCAAACTTCAAGCAGAAATTGTCGAAAAGTTTGAAGAAGATTTAAAAGAATATAAAATTTTAGCCTCATATAAAATGAGTTTTAAGGAAAAACAAGACGAAATTCTTAAAAAAGTTCAGGCTGTAATTACTGTAACTAACGGTTCAAAACCAAAGTGTGAGGAGGATGTTGTAAAACAAGGCGACATTATAAAAGCCTTAATTTCAGAAGGTTTATGGCCCGCTCCGGGCGGCGCTTGGTGCAGCGCGGGTGTGCCGATTTTTGAAAAAATGAATCCGTCACGCGAGTATCCGCTTTTTAAACACTACGATTGCAAAACTCAAGATGTAACACATTTTGCGAACCTCGATTGTCAAACTCCGTATTATTTTAACTACCTTGAAAGTAAAAAATATAACTATGAGGTAGTGGATTTTTATCTTGATTACACTAAAAAACTCCGCAACGAATACAATTTTGACGGCTTCCGCGTTGATCACATTGACCACATTGTCGATCCTATTTCGCAAGATTCGCAAGGCAACCCGATTAGCTATCGCACTCCTGCAAAAGTTCTGGGCAAGGCAAATTCAAAAATTAAACGCGAAGTGCCTTATTTTGCAACACTTGCAGAATATATGCTTTGGGATAATTTCTACAAAGAATATCATCGAGATATGAATTTTGACTCACTTTGGGGTAACGACATTATTTGTCAAAGTGCCAAAACGCCGAAGCAAATCATTGAAGATAATGAATATCTGGCTGCTTATAACGCCAAAAATGGCGGCCGCAGCCCGCTTACAATTCTTAAAACCTATACCAACCAAGACGGCGAATTTGAAGCTATTAACCAATACCCTGGCCAAATGGGTGAAGCAGGCGCTTTGTTTAAATGGTTTAAATATAAATTTCTTCCCGGAGGGGCTTGTGCAAGTCGCCCTGCAATGTTTGTTGATGGAGATGAAAGCCTTACAAAAACAGGCGTAGAGCGCATTATAGGCAAAGAAACTTCAATGGTTCGTGCTAAAAATTGGCACTTCTTCGAAAAGTTTGACGCGCTGAACCGCTTTGTCGAGCAAAGTGATTTAATTTTAAACGGTAAAGCCGAATTGATTCTTCAAGACGAAGAAGGTCTTGCAGCTTGGAAAATCACTATTCCAAACTCGCCCCAAGCAATTTTGGTTGTCGCAAATTACCTTGCGCCGACTGAAATAAAAGATGTTCAAGAGGGCGAAAAAACTGTTAAAAAAGAAGTTAAGGGCCATATGATTCGCAATAAAACCGTTAATTTCGAAGGTCAAAAGCTAACAGCCCAGTTTGATTTCAGAATAAACGAGGACCACAAATGCGAATTTGCCAAAATTCCTTTTGAACACGCGATTGAAAATCAAATTACTTTTGGCGAATTAAAACCTTCTGAGTTCAAGGTTTATTGTATCGAGAAGTAGTTTTGTGCTATACTCATCTCAAATACTTACTTGGAGTAGAAAATGTCCGATATCGAAGAAGGCCAACAACAACGCTGGTATGACAAAGACCCGATTTTAAAAGAGGCACTTGAGCTTCTTAAATTGTCCAGCGATGACGAGAAGGACGCCGCTAAAGATTTTATCCTTAAATTACAGGAAGAGGTTGCAGCAGAAGTAATCGAGCGCATCCACGAAATCGTTACACAGTACTCCGGAACGGGTAACCGCTGGTATGACAGCGATCCCGTTATGCTCAAGGCGATTGAAATTTTAAGGACTGCTGACCCCAAAACGCAACGCAAAGCCGCACTGAAACTACTTCTGGCGCTTGAAGACAAAAGTTTTGATGACGTCCAGGGCGGATAGCAATATGCGTGATGTTCAGTCTCAAAAAGACACCCGCAACATCGACATTCAAAAAGTCGGTGTAAAAGATGTTGAAACCCCGCTTGTTATAACGCGCAAACTCAAAAACGGAAAAGTTGATTCCCAAACTGTTTTTGCAAAAGCAAAAATGAGCGTTTCGCTGCCTGCGCATTTTAAAGGCACACATATGTCGCGCTTTATGGAAATTTTAAACGACTACAGGCGCAAAAACCTTATCGGCGTAGATATTCACGCTATGCTTGAAGAAATGTGCGAAAAACTTGAATCGACTTCCGCTTATCTCAAGTTTGATTTTAAATATTTTATTAAAAAAACTGCCCCCGTAAGTGAACTACGCTCTTTAATGAGCTATGATTGCTTTTTTGAGGGCTTACTTGATGAAGAGGGTTACAAGTTCTATCTTGGTGCAAAAGTTCCTGTGACAACGCTTTGCCCCTGTTCAAAAGAAATTTCCGAGTGTGGTGCCCATAACCAAAGAGCGGTTGTAAAAGTAAAAGTTTCTTACCCTAAGAATGAACACATCTGGCTTGAAGATTTGATTGCGGATGTTGAAAGCTGCGCTTCAAGCGAGGTTTATTCACTTTTAAAGCGCGAAGATGAGAAATTTGTAACCGAGAAAGCTTTTAATAATCCGAAATTTGTAGAGGATGTTCTTCGAGATGTTGTTTTAAAAATGAAATCAGACCCCGTAATTAATTCTTATGAAGTTGAAATCGAAGCATTTGAGAGTATCCATAACCATAGCGCATGGGCTTATCAATTACATACATAGCAGAGCAAAATAAATCAATCTAAAGATACCCCAATTTAAACCCTTTGGCCAATAAATTTCCTTTCCAAAATTACCTAAACTGTTAAATAACAGCAATTTAGAAACAGTTTGGGAGTAACATATTGGGTTTAAAGTTTGATGCCAAGGTAGAAGCTAAAGCAAACGAAAAAAAATTAAATAAATTCGCTCAAAGGCCCGGTGTGGATTGCCCCCTTTGCGACCGCGGCGATAAATTTATGTTGAAAAACCAATATAAAAAAGCGGCAGAAGAATATCTTACTTCGCTTTTTAATAAATCAACGTCCACCCGTCCTTATAAATCTGTTTCAAAGGCATATAAAAGCCTTAAAGCTTACGATAAAGCCATTAAGCACCTTGAAAAGGCTAAGGAAATATCCAGCTTTGACCCGGAAATTTATTACGAACTCGGGCTTAATCATCTTTTGAACGCGAACCCTGATGTAGCAATTAAGAATTTTGTCCGTACAATCAGGCTCGATAATAAGAATATTAATGCGCAACTTCAGCTTGCAATTTCGCACGAACTTGCGGATGAAGCCCAAATGGCGCTTTCAATTTATCAAAAAATTATTGAGGAAAAGCCAAAGTATATTCTTGCTTATAACCATAAAGCAGGTCTTTTGATGCAAATCGGGTGTTACGAAGAGGCGCTTGAATTATTTAAGCAAATTCTAAGAATCAACCCTAATTACTACAGAGCAAACTTGGGGCTTGGCATTTGCCTTGACAGGCTCGAGCAATATCCAAGCGCAATCCGCTATTATAAAAAATATATTTCTCAAAAACCCAAGAGCGAAACAGCCCATGCACTTGTTAACCGCATTTGTGAAATCTACGGCGAGAAACCTTCGCGTGCTGCAAGTTGTGGTTTTAGAGTCGTTTAACATCTATTTTGTTCCTAAAAAATTCTGGAAGGTTTTTGTTTGTTCGGGCGTTAACCTGTAAATTAAATCTGTGGTTTCCTCCCACTCTTTGTGAGAAATTTTGCCTTCAGCTTTCTTTTTATCAAGTTTTTTTGTTAAATATTTATTAAACATTGGCAACCCTATGCCCAAAACAGCTACAACTACTCCAAGGCCGATAGTTTTAATAATGCCGGAATTGATAAACTTAGCTTTTTTAATAAGCGGGTTAGAGTCGCCTTTTAAGGCTTCAACGATTTTACCGACCACTTCTTCATTTTTTGGGTTATTAATTGCATCGACAATTTCGCTTGTTGATTTACCTTTAATACCGCCTTCAAAAAGTTGGTTTGCTAAACCGGCTAAAGCGCCGCCTTTTTTGGCATCAGATGTAAGCGCTTTTGCAGCATCGCCGCCATTGTTTCCAAGCCAATTTACAAGCCCTGCGAGCCCTTTGGTGTCAGAAACGGCCAGTTTTGAGGTGAGTTGATCCGTTGAAAGGACGTTAACACCTTTGCTTGGGCGCAGATACTCAAATAATTTTTGGAATGGGTTAAGCCCCTTTAAAGGCTTTGTTTCTGATGTCAAAACAAGCCCGGTTGCTTTTTCTGCCGCTTTTGCAATAGTGCCGTTTAAGGCTTTCATTGCAAAAACAAGAGTTGTAAGACCGATCGTGTCGCGAGTTATAACTTCGCGTTTTTCGGTGCTGCTTCTTTTGCCTGCTACAATTGCTCTTGGTACCAAAACGCAACCATATAATGCAACTGCAAACATAGTAGGATTTACGGCGTTTCCGGCAGGTTCAATTAACTTGCCGGCGTTTTGTAAAAGTTTTTGGCCTTTGCCTGCTGCATTTCCGTCCGATATTTTTCTTCCTAAAGTTTCAAAGCTCCTGCTGAAAGCAGCGCCAACGCCTTTTATACTCATTTAGCACCCCCTGCAGCCTTAGCGTCTTTGCTGCCCTGGCTCAATTCAGGGTTTGTCTTGTTGAATGAATACAGTTTTGGTATTAAAGAAAGAACAATCATCATTAAGCCTGTCATAGCTATGCCCGTTGCAAATCTTTGACCGGTTCTTAAGTTTTTAAATTTATCCACAAGCGCGTCAATGCCGCTTGGAAGTTTAATTTTATTGTCTTCAGTGCTTGCCTTTAAGCCTTTTTTGGCAAAATCGTCAAAGTAATCCTTCATTTGGGAAATTAAATCCGGAAATTCAGTCGACTTACCATTTTCGGCAATTTTAGCACTCAAGAAATCTTCACCATAAGCCACTTTTTCTTGTCTGAGCTTACCAAACGCTTTATGAAGAGCGGAAACAGCTTGGTCTTTAGCGGTTGCTTCACTGCCGTTTTGTAAAACAGGTCTATTTAAAAGCTTTTTGAAGAAATTTCTTACAGGGTATTTACCGGCCTCTATTTTGCCTATTTCTTCCAAAGCCTGAGCTGTAAATTCTGTGCTGCCACCTAAAGAATGCTTGCCCGCAGCGTTAAGAACATCGGTATAAAACGCTTTCCTTAAAGTGTCGGCGCCAACTTCAGCCCCTTCTCCTAAATTCGCAAGAGTGCCTTTCATAATTTCTGAAAAGTCTGCAATATTTTTTGTCGGAACTTTTGTTGCTTTTCCTGCAAGTCTTGTTGAAGCGGCCATTACGCCTAGGGGCACAACAACCATGCTCGGTCCTGAGAGCAGCTCCCTAACAAGAGCTTCGCCGCCGGCTGCATAATTTAGATGCCCCAGCTCCTTTTTATTGCGATTTAAAGAAAACGCTATCCTCGGAACATTGTTGCCGCCAAAGTCTTGAAGTAAAAAGTTTGCAGTCCAGCCACCGCGGCCGATAGCGTCCCAAAATGCAACAAGACCGTCAGCACCACCCCTAAAAGCCGGTTGAGCTTTGGGTTTTGCTGTAATGTTGTTTCTTGCTTCTATGGTTTTTATGCTTTGAATTTTCACTTCGACTTTGCCTGATAAACTGCCACTGTTAAATACTTTTACTTTTCTAACAATGTTGCTGAAAAATTAAAATTGCTATTAAAAAACACTTTATTAAGAAATATTGCTTAATTGCCAACCTTGTATTTATTGATACTACAACAAAATACCCGGTTGGCAAGTATTTTTTAGTCAATTGGTGAGTTCGTATGTAAAAACTTTGTACTACAAATAAAGAATGAACAAAATCTCAATTACAAAAATCTTTCATATATACCTTGTTTGCCTGTGGGTAGTATTTTTTACGGTTGCAAGCCTTGTTATGAAGTGAGCGTTTGTGCCAATTGAACCGCTTTAAAATTTGCCCCAACATTGTGAACCCTTATAATATCAATCCCATTTTGCGCGAGGAAAAACGAGGTTACCGTGGTGATTTCATCCCTATTCTTGGGTATTGAGTCTGAAAACGGCGCCAAAAAACGCTTTCTTGAGATGCCAACCAAAATTTCAAACCCCAGACTTTTAAATTCCTCAATGCGTGATAAAAGCTCAAGGTTTTGCGCTTCATTTTTTGCAAAACCAAAACCGGGGTCAATAATGATATTTTCAGGCTTTAAACCCTTTGATAATGCGAAATCGCATTTTTCTTTGAGGTCAAAATAAATTTCATCAACAACATTTTTATATTCAACGCTGTTCTCTGTCCTCCCGCAAGAATGCATTATTACAAGTTTTTTACCCGCTTCAATTGCAACATCAAGAACACCTTTATTAAAAGAAACGTCATTAATGATATCAGCACCCGCCAAAACCGCTTCTTGAGCCACTTCAGCGCTTCTTGTATCCGCGCTTATTAAAATTTCAGGGTATTTCTTGCGAATTTTTTTTATTACAGGAATTAAAAGTTTAATTTGCTCGTTGGCCCCTACTCCTTTTGAGCCCGGAGCAGTGCTTTCAGCACCAATATCGATTATTTTAGCGCCTTCTTTAATCATTAAATCCGTATGTTCGAGCGCCTGAACTTCATTTAAAAATTCACCGCCATCGGAGAAAGAATTACTTGTAAGATTTAAAATACCCATAATAATTGTTTCTCGCGCCTTGCCTTGAATTTCAAGTTGCCGTTGAATTTCAAGCGCAAGCTTTTTTAAGGAAAATGGTTGTCCTTGAAGTTTTTCGCACAATTTTTCAAGTTCACGCAAACTGCCGGAGAGAACACAATCACTTTTATCAACCTTAAAATCAATCACGTGGCGATGAATGGCACAATCTGTGCCTACAGAAAGCGCTGCTTGCTTTAAAATAGTTGCCTGTTGCGGAGTCAGGCCAAAAACCTTAAGGCTTAAAAACTCGTGTTTTTTGACCCCTTCTTTAAGATAACCACTGTCAAAGCCGACATTTTTTACTTCTTTTGCCGCGTGTTGCGCAGAAACTTTTTTGACCGTAAATTGCATTTCTATATTTTACAAATATAATGATAGAAAGTCATTAAGAAATTTTAGGAGAATTAAAAAATGTCAAAAACAATAACAGCTCTAAGTGTTGAAACTAAAGAAAGAGCGGAAGGTCAAAATCCACGTCAAATCAGAGCTGCAGGCGCTCTGCCAATTACAGTTTACGGCAAAGGCATTGAATCAAAAAGTTTGCAAATCGACGCACATAGTTTTAGACTTCAATACAGAAGCAATCCTGACGCTACGTTTGAACTCAATGTTGATGGCAAAAAAGTAAATGCCGTTGTTCAAGGCATTCAAGTTGACTATGTTGCGGATAAGTATCTAAACGTAGAATTTAAAGTAGTTTAAGCTTTAAATTGCCATTAAAATTTTTCTTTGAGTCCTCTTTCTTAAGAGGACTTGTTGCATTAAAAATTTTTTAAGATTACTTTCCATACATATAAAAAGTATATATTATAAAAAATATTGCCCCTTTACCCAACTTTATGAACATTTGTAAAAGTTTTCGTTAATTTTGTTACCTTCGGACATTTTACGGGTTTAAACTTGATGTATCTTTAAGACACAGGGGCGGCAATTTTGAAAATCATCAAAAATTATACTGACTATATTGAAAGTGAATTTATTAAAGATTGCCTTAAAAACAGGTTTTCAAATGATGTTGTTGAGGTTGAAATTAAAAATAAAAAGTTTATGATTGCACACCTTCAACCCAACCATGATTTTATTATTCATACAACCGCACTCCCTTGCTCGGAGCCTTCAAGGATGTTTGCAAGAGCGTAAGCCTAACTCAGCAAATCCGGGCGCCTTTTTTGTGTCCTTAAAATTTGCTGCTCGGTGCGCCATTTTTCAATTTCCGCATGGTTACCGTTCAACAAAACCTCGGGTACTTCCATACCCCTAAATTCACGAGGCCTTGTATAGTGCGGGTGCTCAAGAAGACCGTTTGCAAAGCTGTCATTTTGAGCAGATTCTTCTTTGCCTAAAAACCCGCTTAAATGGCGTGAAACGCTATCTATAACGCAAAGAGCGGCAAGTTCACCCCCTGTTAAAACAAAATCACCAATTGAAATTTCGCGCGGCTTGAGCCCTTCGCGAATACGTTCGTCGAAACCTTCGTATCTTCCGCAAAGCAATAGCAATTGTTCCTTTTGAGCCAGCTCTTTTGAAATTCTATGGTTAAAGCACTCTCCTTGAGGGCTTAACATAATTAGTTCTGAATTTTCGCAACGTTCAATACTTTCAACCGCTTCAAAAATCGGCTCACACATTAACACCATACCTGCCGTGCCGCCATAGGGAGGAGCGTCAACGCGCCTGTGTTTATCGCGCGAGAAATCGCGCGGGTTAACGGTTTCAATTTCAATGATGTTATTTTGCACACCCCTTTTAAGCATTGAAACGCTGCAATAGCTCTCGATAATTTCAGGAAAAAGCGTGATAATATTGTACTTCATTCCAGCAGCCCTTTAATTGGCTTAATTACAATTTTGCGTTTTTCCATATTCACAATTGGCACAAGCTCTTTAACAAATGGTATTAAGAATTGCTCATAGTCAGGGTTTTCAGATTTAATACATAAAATATCGTTTGCAGAATTGGCACCTATTGATTGAACCACACCTACTAAATCGTCTTTATCATCAAAAACCTGCATGCCAATTAAATCTTCGACCAGAAATTCGTCTTCCTCAAGTGTTTGCACCAGCGTGACTTTTGGAATATATAAATTTTCGCCCTTGAATTCGAGCAATTCATCAATCGAATTAAGCTCTTCGAATTTAATAATGGCAAAGTTTTTATGGAAACGCACACTTTTAATGTTCAATTCGTGCCTCTGTGAGCCCGCAAAAACCTTCTTTAATGTGGAAATTTGCGCCTCTTTGCCTCTGGAAAAGCCAACGCGTGCTTCCCCTTTTATGCCGTGAAAGTTAAGAATTTTTGCAATTGAAACTAAATTTTCCATACCCAAAATTGTAACATTAAAATTTATCAGTATAGTATATAGTATAAAAGTAGTAGTCCGTTTGGAACAAAAAAATAAAAATCTAGTCTTATAGTATAATGGTGAGGCGCTGCCTCATAATATAATGGGGAGGCATTGCCTCATAGTATAATAGAAGAATTAGCTGAGGGTTTAATGAAAAAGTTTTATAGTTTATTAATATGCGCACTTGCGCTAAGCGTAAACCTTGCCGCACAAGCAATTGTGGAGCCGGGCAGTGCGCTTGATGCTGATACGCTAAAGTTGTATTCAAAATGCACAAAAGAGGAATCTGTTGTAAAGGCTTTGGAGATGTTAAAGGGCACCCCGGGCGAATTTTCAAGAAAGGCATTTTTGGGCGACAACTTGACTGAAAAGCCTGTCAAAATTGAATTTATGAACCTTTATGAAATCAACCCGCAATATGCAAACTTTGATGCTCTTGGTTGGAAGAAAAACGGCAAGTTGTATGTCTATATAAATAAAAAACATCAAGATGCGCCACCGGAAGCACTTGCAGCGGTTTTAGCACATGAGGCTATTCATCAGGATGAATTAAATTCTCTGAATGAAGAAACCTACGCCTGGACACTCGAAGCTGCTGTTTGGACTCAATTTGTTGAAGATAGCCCGGGTATCGCAAATATTTCACATCCGCTTATAGAGCGCGAAAACACTATCCATAAACTTTTTGTAAAAGGTAATTATACAAATACATATATTAGAAAAAGCGTAACTTCTAATCTTGGCTATCAAAATCTACCCGAAAGAAGCCCCGGATTTGAAGGCGACCTTTAAGCCTATAACCCTATATTCTGTTCAAGCTTAAGGGTATCAACTATTCGCAACATTCTTGCTAAATCAAGAAGAATGTTTTGGTAATGCTGCATATCTGTAACAGGTTTATTTAGCGGTAATTCGAATTTGTCTTCTTCGTAATCGATGAAAAAATATGCTCTTTGGCCATAAAAAACTGCTTCAACGCGTTTTTTAGCGGACATTTTTAATTCCACAAGCCTGCGCATAAAAGCGGTCGTTAAAAGATAGCGGCTGTCAATTTGATCATTAGAATAAACATCGAATTCTCTTTCAAATTCAGGGTCTTCAAGCTTTACGCGCTGAAACCCCGGAGCCCCGCCGGTGCCGTCAGGAGCTATAACGGTGTGCGAAGTAAACCTTTTATGAATATCAACTTCCATCATTAAACCGTCAAAAACTCGAACAACGCGTCTGCTTTTCCCGCTTCCGGTTTCATAACTTATATCAAGCTCTGTAATTTTTAACTTAAGCCCGTTGTATTCACCCTTGATGCAATCATCTATAACAATATCGTCATGTCTGGGGTAAAGTTTCAGTAACCTCATAAGGCCTTGGATGCCGTCTTGAGTATAGTTTGGGTGACCACAATATTTAAAAGTTCCCCAATAAGAAAATAACGTGGGAATTATTTTTTTGCCGGTTGATTCTTTGAATTTACCTTTAGCCCACCTGCCCGCAATCGCGTATGTCAAAATGGGTATAACTACAACAAATATTCCGGCGCCCGGGTCCATGTGCACACTGCACTTGAGGTTGCTCGAAGTCAAGCTGCAGCCGAGGAAAAAAGGCATTATGATCGAAGTTACAAACAATACAACGGCTACAACTATACTTATATTTGTAAACATAGCCTTCTTTTTGTTCAGTTCTTTTCTGAGTACTTCAATCGGCTCGAGATACGGCAAAATATTTTTTCTGAAATATTGCCTGAAATCCTCGCTGCCAAGCGAAATTATGAGGTCGTTGCTAGTTATATTTTTTTCTTCCATAATTCCTTACAATCCTATATTTTGTTCAAGTTTAAGCGTGTCCACTACTCTTAGTATTCTCACTAAATCAAGAAGAATGTTTTGGTAATGCTGCATATCTGTAACGGGTTTATTTATGGGTAACTCGAATTTGTCTTCTCTGTAATCGATGAAAAAGTAGGCTTTTTGATTATAAAAAACTACTTCAACACGTTTTTTAACAGACATTTTTAATTCCACAAGTCTGCGCATAAAAGCGGTCGTTAAAATATATCGGCTGTCCACCTGGTCATTAGAGTAAACGTCAAATTCCTTTTCAAACTCGGGATCTTCAAGAATTACGCGCTTTAATTCCCTTGTTTCCCTAAATGCTTTGTCCGGTTTTATAATAGTGTGCGAAGTAAAGTTTTTATAAATATCAACTTCCATCATCAAGCCATCGAAAATCTGCTCTGCGCTATCTTCCGCTTTATCTTGCAAATCAAGTTCGACAATTTTTAAATTAAGCCCGTTGTATTCGCCCTCAATACAGTCATCAATAGCGGTGCTATTGTAAGACCGGTAAAGCCTTAATGACTTTATGAGTTTGTCTATATCACCGCAAGTATAAATTGGAGCATTGCAATATTTGAAAGTTCCCCAATAAGAAAACAATACGGGGATTATTTTTTTACCGGTCGATTCTTTGAATTTTTTTTTGGAATAGATATTTGCAAAAACCCAAAAATAAACAATAGCAGCGGTGTACATAATTGAAGCGTGAAAAAAGGTAAATAAAAATGACGGCGTATATTTAATGGTAGTAAAAAATGGCCAGTAAAGTCAAGAAAGCAGTAATATAGCCACCGACCCTGCTATGCAGGTAATTTTGCTTCTTTTTTTGCGTAACTCAACCCTCAGTCTTTCAATCGGCTCGAGAAAAGGCAAAATATTTCTTCTGAAATATTTCCTAAAATCTTCACTTCCAAGCGAAATTATGAGGTCGTTACTGGTTATTTTTTTTTCTTCCATAGGGGGTTAAGGTGCCTTGTTTATTTCAAGTAACTGCTTGCGTTAACAGGCGCTTTTGAAGCTTCGTCAGTAGAGAAAAATTCAAAACTCAATGCGTCTCCGGCATTTGAAGCAAATAAAGTTCCAGGGAAAATGGTTGTGGCGTTTCTCAATTGAGCTAAGGCGGAATTGTAAAATCTTCTTGCGGCTGAAATATGTTCTTCAACCTCGTTGTAAGTTTGCATAGCTTGAACCATTGTGGCATCAGATTTTAGCGTAGGATAATTTTCAACCTGAACCATTATTTGTCCGAGTTTTGAGTTTAATTCGCCCTCAAGTTGGAATTTTTCCTTTGAGCCGCTTCTGGCGCTCATTGCTTGGGTTCTAAGTTTTGTGATATCTTCAAAAATTCCGCGTTCGTGCTCCATAAATTTTTGCGCGATTGTTAAAACGTTTGGAATTAAATCATGGCGTTTTTTTAATTGAACATCAATCCCCGATAGTGCTTCACGAGCTTGGTTTGCGCTTTTGATAACGTTAGTGTAAAAACCGTACAAAGAGCCTGCAATAACCAAAACTGCAACCAATAAAATAATACCAAACAACATAAAATTCTCCTTTTTTCTTTCAGTTTATTGATTTTTCAACCTAGAGTCAATTAAAAAGGAGTTGTTTCATTACTTTGGTGTAGTTTAGCTATACTTTGCGTTAAGCCCGAAATAAGCATTTTCTTTTTTCTCATGACCGATTGTGCTCTCATAGCCATGGCCCGGGTAGACAGGGGTTTCGTCGGGAAGCGTGAAAAGCTTATTTTTGATACTTTCGCCGATTGTTTTAAAGCTTCCGCCGGGGAGGTCGCAGCGCCCTACTTCCTCAAAAAACAAGGTATCTCCGGAAAAAAGCATATCGTCAATCAAGAAAGAAAGCCCGCCGGGTGTGTGCCCCGGGGTTTCGATAACCTTAATTTTGATTTCACCCAACTTGAGGCCGCCATTTTCGTTATTTCCCTCATCAATAAATTTATCTATGACAGGTTTTTTAACATTCGGCATACCAAAATATGCACATTGCACGGTAACGTTGTCTATAAGTATATTATCAGCCTTGTGAAGACAAATTTTTACATCATCAAAGTGCGCTTTAAAATCATTACAGCCCGCAATGTGGTCAAAATGCCCATGGGTGAGCAAAATATATTTTAGTGTTGCCCCTTCAGCTTTAATATCAGCCGAAATTATGTCTAAATCGCCCGTGCAATCAATCAGGCAGGCTTCTTTGCTTTTTTCATCAATCAGCAAATAATTGTTTGTTTCAAAAACCCCTGCACGATATTTTTTAAAAATCACTTCGACCTCATAAACTAAATCTACCCAATGATTTTACCATACTGATAAATTTATTAAGAGGTTTTCTTCTAATTGTTTTGTAACAATCAAGCACAAGTTGTTCCAGCTCTTCTTGCTCAACGTCAAAGTGCTGCTTGATTTCGTCTATATATCTAAGCAGATATTTGCGCATTCTTTCAAACTCGCAAATTTTAATAATGTCAATTTCGCGCTCTCTCATAACACAAGGTTAGCTAAAATCCCGTGCTAAAACATTCGCAAAAAGTTTAAGGCGAAAATCACCTTACCGGGTTTAAGCATTACACATTTCGATATACTTAACGGCATCTTCGTTAGTTTCAAAAACGTTTATTGCATTTGATAAGAATACGTAATCAAGCGCCCTGAGTACGTCTTCAGACGGTTTAACAATTGCAAAAATGCCTTCTTTTGATTTTGTGATTTTATAAATTTCGGCAAAAACGTTCGCGTATGTATCTGAGAAAATTTTAATAAATTCCATATTAAGAATAATGTGAATCTTGCCTGTCAAAACTTCGGTGTTCACTTCTTTTAAAATTTTATCGATATATTTTTGATTATTAATTTTATAAACGGTAATAGTGCAGATGTTATCATTGATGTGGTATTTATGATACTCCGACTCCTCGCCGCGGCTGGCGTTTTTGGAAATGAATTTTAAAATTCTTTGGTGCCAATCCGGCTGTTTTGAAACAAAATCGTCTACACCCATTTTGTAACATTTCTGGATAAGTTCTTTATCGTCTGTTCCCGAAATTGCAAGAATTTTGAAATTTTTAGTTTCGGCATCGCGAATTTTTATAGCTTCTTCAATTAATTCGCAACCGTCTTGAGCATCCGGCAAGAACAAGTCAACAATAACATATTGAAAATCTTTCTTCTTTAATTCCGCAATTGCTTCTTCTTTGCTTCTTGCAACGCAAATGTTCACGCCGATTTTTTTAAGCATCGTGGTTAATTGGTGAATAGATAATTCCATATCATCCACAATTAAAATGTTTGTAGATTCAGACCCAAAAAAACTCATTGAATAATCGAAAAAGTGCATTTTTCTCTCAATTTCAATCAGGGCCTTTGAAATATCCTCAGAAGTAGCGTAAAGCGGGTCGACTCTTAGTTCCGCCAGTCCAATTAAATTTATAACCTGTTGAGTGGTTAACTTAATCTCATTTTCCATGATTTACATTATACACATAAAGTCGTATTTTGTAATACAATGTTTACATTAAAACGAGCGAGAAAATAAAAAGTATTTTTATTTTTGAGCGAGTGCACTGAGCGGCTTGGCCGCCTATTACTTGGAGTTATTATTATGCAGACTGATTTAAATACAAGCGCTTTTGGGAAGAATGATATTAGGGGGATTTTTCCTTCGCAGGTTAATTCGGAACTTTTCTTTTATGTCGCGCGCGGCTACGCAAAATGGGCGTTTGAACAACTTAAAAAAGCGGGCAAAGAAACAAAATATACAGACCTTTGTTTTAGTGTTGCAATGGACGCCAGACTTCATTCACCGGAACTTAAGGCTGCGATTTTAGACGGCCTTACTTCAATGGGTATAAATGTTTTAGATATTGGCATGGTGCCCACGCCTTTAGGGTATTACAGCGAGTTTGCAAGGCTTGAAGACAGCATTCTTTTCGGGCTCAAGGTTAATGGGGCGTTAATTATTACCGCTTCGCATAACCCGAGCGAGTATAATGGCCTTAAAATGACATTTGGCGGCCTTTCGCTTAATGAAGCACAAATTCAAGAAGTTAAAACTTATACGCTTGAAGCCTTTGAAAGCAAAGAAAGTGCAGGCTTGAGACATATTCAGCACGGAATTTTAATTACAGAATCTATAACCGAAAATTACATTGAGAAAATCTCAAACAATTTCGGGCGAATCGGCGAGGGAATAAAAGTTGTCGTGGATAGCGCAAACGCAACAGGAGGCGTGGTTGCGCCAAAATTGTATCGCGAACTCGGCTGCGAGGTTATAGAACTTTTCTCTGAACCTGACGGCAATTTTCCAAACCACCACCCGAACCCGAGCGATGAAAAAACCCTCGATGTACTTAAAAAAACTGTTTTAGAAAGCGGAGCCGATTGCGGCATAGCGTTTGATGGTGATTCCGATAGAATCGGCGTTGTTACTCCTGACGGTAAAGCGATTTCCGGCGATAAGCTTCTTTTAATTTACGCGCTCGACCTCATTAAAGAACTTGCCCCCAGGGGTGAAACACTTACGGTTGTAAGTGAAGTAAAATGCTCGCAAGTTCTTTACGATAAAATCAACGAGGCTGGCGGTAACGCGATTATGTGGAAGACGGGCCATGGTTACATTAAATCTAAAATGCGCGAAACCAAAGCGCTTTTAGCGGGTGAAATGAGCGGCCATGTTTTCTTTAAAGACCGCTACTACGGCTTTGATGATGCGGTTTACGCGGGCTGCAGGCTCATTGAAATTATCGCGAAAAATAAGAAAAATAATCCAAAATTTGTTCTTCAAGACCTTCTTGTGCCATTTGAGGGTACGTTCCTGTTGAACGAAGGACGCCTTAAATGCCCTAATGAAATTAAAAAGCCTGTTTTGGACAATTTGGCTTGTTATATTGATGAAAACCCTGATATGTTCGGTAAGAAAATTCTCGACATTATTACGATTGACGGTCTGCGCATAATTTTTGACGATGGTTTTGCAATTATCCGTCAAAGCAACACGGAACCGGTTTTCACACTTCGTTTTGAATCAAAAACCAGCCAAGAGCAGTGCGAACACTATAGAAACGTGCTTGTTGGAAAAGTTGAAGAGCTTAAGGAGCGCCACCTGGTCTCTTAAGGGTTTATATATCAACATCTTCCATCATCTCTTTAAGAGTGTTAATGGTGTTTGTCATATTAACCGAATCTGATACGCGCTGTTGCAAAAAGCCGTTAATCTGCGGCATTAAATCAATCGCAATGTCGAGCTTGGGGTTTGAACCCGCTTGATACATACCAACGTCAATCAAATCTTTATTTTCTCGATACATCGCAAGCAACTTACGCATTTTTGCCGCCGCCGCTTGATGTTCCTTGTCGGTAATTTCGGTAAACAGCCTTGAAATTGAGCCAAGAGAGTCAATTGCCGGGTAGTGGTTCATTTCTGCAACTTTACGAGATAAAAAAATGTGGCCGTCCACAATCCCGCGGACAGTGTCTACAACAGCGTCAGAGATATCATCTCCTTCCATTAAAACGGTATATAGCGCTGTAATAGAGCCTTTTTCAGAGTTCCCGGTGCGCTCAAGCGCCCGTTGAAGCCAGGAAAAAATTGAAGGCGGATAGCCTTTCATTGTGGGTGGTTCACCGATTGATAACCCTACTTCGCGCCCTGCCATCGCGCAGCGTGTGATTGTATCGGTCATTAAGAAAACTTTTTTACCCTGGTCGCGAAAATATTCGCAAACTGCAGTAGCCGATAACAAACATTTCATACGAATTAATGGCGGCAAATCGCCCGTGGCGCAAACGAGAACAGATTTTTTCATACCCTCTTCGCCAAGCGAATTTTCCATAAATTCGCGAACCTCTCTGCCGCGCTCTCCAATAAGTGCCATAACGTTAACATCGGCATCAGAGTTTCGTGCAATCATTCCGAGCAGCGTGCTTTTTCCGACACCAGAGCCTGCAAAAAGCCCCATTCTTTGGCCTCCGCCAAGAGTAAGAAGCCCGTCAATTGCGCGTACGCCCGTTGAGAACATATCTTTAATAATAGGGCGCTTAAAAGCATCGGGCACATTGCCCATAACGTTCATCCACTGCGCTTCACTAAGGTCAAGCGGCCGTCCGTCCATAGGCTCTCCAAGAGGGTTTACAAGCCTTCCTAAGAGAAAATCACCCACAGGGAACAAAATTGGCGCACCGGTTGTTTCAACAACAGAACCCTGTCCGATACCTTCCCCGTCATACAAAAGCAAAAGCTGCGCCACATCACCTTTAAAGGCTACAACCTCGGCCGCTTTTCTCTGGCCTGTGTGAGTTGTGATGTAACACAAATCACCCATTTTAAGGCCGGGCAATTTAACTTCAACCGTTAACCCGAGCAGCTTCGATACGCTTCCTTTGTACTGATAAAGGCTTGTTCCTTCAATCTTTTCGAGCGCTTTTGTTTTAATATTGTGAATTTTTAAATCTATATTGTCGATTTTTCTACCCCCGCCCTAATGTGGCGCACTGCATGTTTAACATACTACGCTTTATCGCGCACTTCAAAACTGATTTCCCAATCTTGTGATTCATTTTGGGCTTCTGCAAGTTCTTCGCTAAATTCGTGTTTAGAGGCATCTTCTTCTGCTGTTTCGCCGGGTTCTTGAATTATATCTTTTTCAGAGCATATAGGCAGCCTGAAACCGAAGGTCGAACCTTCTCCAAGGCGCGAGCGCACAAAAACTTCGCCACTGTGGTGTTTTTCAATTGCAATTTTTACAAGGTGCAGTCCGAGCCCCGTGCCTTTAATTGTATGCGTGTTGTTTTCAATTCGATAAAAACGGTCATAAATTTTATCTAAATGTTCTTCCGCTATCCCTACCCCGAAATCTTCAATTGAAACCTCAATAAAATCAGGGTTTTTTGCAAGTTCCACACGAATTTTTACTCGTGAATTTTCGTTGGAATATTTAATGGCATTTGTAATTAAGTTGCTCAAAGTTCGCGCAATTGAGGCTTCATTATAAGCGACTTCCGGTAAATCCGGTTCTTTCATTACTGAAAAAGTTATGCCTCTTTCATCTGCCAAAATTTTGAGTGAATCGAGCGTATCTTCAATTGTTTTTGAAACGTCCTGAGTTGTTTTTTCCAATGTCTCGGAGTTTTGCAGCTTTGAAAAATCTAAAATATCGTTTACCATTCGATTTAAACGCATAACTTCTTGGTTAATCGTTCCTATAAACTCTTTCTGTTCTTCATAACTGAAATTTTCGCCATAGTTATAAAGCGTGTCGGCGTAACTCCTTAAAACCGTTACAGGAGTGCGCAATTCGTGTGAAACATTTGAAATAAAGTCATTTTTCAATTTATCAACTTCTGCTTCTTTGGTCACATCAATTAAGATAATGATGTAGCCAAGATAGTCATGCATTTTTGAATAAATGGGCGAAATAATTGATTTTACAACGCGCGCACCAACACAGATGTTAAATTCGAGCGGTTTTTTCTCCATAACATCGAGCGGGGTATTTTTAAAAAGTGCAATTTTATCCTTAAAGCAAAGTTCGCCATTTGTGTCGTAATATTCCTGAATTCTGGTGTTTAAAATTGTTCCCGCTTTAGCGCTTAAAATTTCCTGCGCGGCATTATTAATGATTGTGATTTTGTCTGAATTGTCGCACACCACAACGCCGTTTGCGATACTCATTAAAACCGCTTCCAATTTGTTCTTTTCCAAGGTCAAGGTGTCAATGTTCTGCTCTTCGTAAGCTCGCAGCCTTTTTGACATATCGTTAAACGCCGCAAAAAGTTCGCGCGTTTCGCCGCTTGTTTGCGAGGTATCAACCACCGTGCCAAACTTCCCGCTTGAAATTTCTCTTACTCCGTTGTGCAAAAGGGTTAATTCGCGTGCGATAAAGAAAGCGTTTGCTATAACGACAAGCGTAAACACAATCCACACAAGCGTAAACACAACAAGCATGGAATTTCTCGTGGTTTTTGTAACCACCCCGGCCATATCGGCGCTCAGGCCAACTTCAACTTGCCCGATGATTTTACCGTCCCTTGCTATCATCGGCGAAGTTACATTAATTTTTGTTTGCTTGAAGCGTGCCGGGTATTCTTCCTCGCTTGAATATAAAATCTTGTTCTCGGCGTCTTTAAAAACGACATAAGAAATATCTTTGTTGGTTTCAAGGATTTTTTCCACTTGGCTTTTAATCGTTCTA
>JAVBQM010000023.1:0-9334 GCA_031549065.1 Candidatus Gastranaerophilales bacterium
ATCCTACTTGTATATGGCGAAATTTTTTTTAAAATGCTCTATATTATATACCATGGAAGATTTCCTTAATCCCTCCCCAATCAACCTAAACCCCCAAAACGCAAGCACATCGCCTTTTTTGAATGATATTTCGTTCAGTGGTGAGGGGCTTAGTTTCGGCGAAAATATTTTTTCAAAAAAAATAGAGGAAGTGGAAAAGGCGGAAGAAAAGGTTGAGGAAAAAGCCAAAGAGGATGATTTTGAAGTGCCGAAAGCCAGAAGGCGCATTAACGATTTTGATGCGGATATTTTAGGCAAATATAGTGGGGATACAACGAAATTAACGTTTACGGGGAAATTACGGGAATTTTTCAGCCGCAAAAAAGAGGGGTTGGACACAGACGATTTTAAAGAATTTTTCGGTTCGCTTTTTTTACCGGGGGTTTACAGGTCAAAAACTATGCGAACATCTTTAAAAAAGCTTATCGCACTGAACAAAATGGCAAGTGAGCTTGTCACCAAGAAAATTCCTTACGGCGAGGCAACAGAACATTACAACACTCTCATTGAAAACCTTAGCCTTGCAACAAATATTCAGGCGGATTTAAAGAAGAGGATTGGTTAAAAATTAAAAAGTTCATTTAATGGAATTTCAAGAGCTTTAGAAATTTTGTATAGCTTGGAGATTTTGAAATCGTTCTCTGCTCTTTCAATCATGCCAATATACGAACCAGAAACGCCAGCAATATGCCCAAGCTCTTCTCTTGAGATATTTTTAGATTCGCGAATTTCTTTTATTCTCTTTCCGAGCCTATTTCTAAACGTTTTAACCATAAAATTATTCTGAACTTACAAGCCCCACTTGTCCACAAGCACGGCTTGTGATAATATGCTGAAATAGTCCAACGATAAGGCTTACGAGAATGTCAAATAAAAAAATCCAAAAAATAGAAAAACGCATTCACGACATAGCAGAACTGCTTTTTATTTTAAGAACATATTGCAAATACAATGGCAAGTATTACGAGGTGTTGGAATATGTCAATGAAATGCTGGAAAAAATATCGGATAAAGTCGATAAAGTTTCTGCTGTGCTTTAGTTTCCCAATGCTTCCTTCGCTCTTAATTTTTTATGAAACGTTACCGCAAAGCGGTGGGCTTCGTCTCTAACCCTTTGAAAAAGGTGCAGCGCAGGCGATTTAGCGGGGAAAATTACGGGCACACTCGTCCCGGGCAAGAAAATTTCTTCCTCGCGTTTGGCTATTGAAACAACATCCAAATTAAGTTCAAATTCGTTCATAACTTTGATAACGCTCGACAATTGCCCCTTGCCGCCGTCGATAATAATAAGGTCGGGGCGCGCGCTTTGGCCCGATTTTATCCGTTTGAAGTGGCGAGACAAAACTTCGCGCATGCTTTTAAAGTCATCCACTTCGCCTTTTTCAAGAGTTCGCAGTTTATATTTTCGATAAAGACTTTTTTTGGGTTCGCCGTTTTTGAAAACAACTTTGCTTGCAACTGTGTTGGTGCCCTGGGTGTGGGAAATATCGAAACATTCAATAAGGTGGGGAAACGCCTTGAGCTTAAGTTTATCCATAATCCAAGAACCGACTTCATTATAATCATTTTGAATTTTAATTAATTCCTTTAAATGTAGTTGTTCAAGGTTAATTTGGGCGTTTTTTTGCGCGAGTGCCAGAATTTCTTTTTCGGTTTTTTTAGTTGCAACACTTATTTTCACAGGTTTGCCTGAGCGAGCGCTCAGCCAATCGGAATACATTTTCGAATCTTCGGGTAAATCACCCACAACAATTGACTTTACAATTTTATCATCAGCCAAAAGCGTGTAGTATTCGCGCATTATGGCTTCAAGCACTTCGCCCTCATTAACCGCAGCAAGGTATGAGAAACTAAAATCTTTTTTATTTGTAAGTCTGCCTTCGCGAATTTCCAGAATACAAGCACAATAATGTTTTTCTGCGCCCTCTGATTTTACAACACCTATAAAATCTTGATTCAGTTTTGTGTTTTCGCTCACAATTTTTTGCTTCTCGATCGTCTTTAAAATGTCAAGATAGCTTTCCTTAAAGCGTTGTGCCTTTTCAAATTCAAGCTTGTCTGATGCCTCTTTCATCTCGCGTTTTAAAATTTCCACAAGCTCCATTTGCTTGCCGCTTAAAAAAAGTTCGACTTCTTTGAGCATTTTTTGGTAATCTTCGGGCGTTACGCGCTTTTGACAAGGCGCAAGGCACCTTCCGATATCATAATAAAGACAGGGGCGCGAATTAAACTTTGGCGTTTTACATTTTTTCAAAGGGAAAATTTTTCCCAAAATATCAAGGGTGGACCACATCGCGCGAGAATCGGTGTAAGGCCCGAAATATTTGCCTTTTTGCGCGTTTATGTTGGCTTTTCTAACAACCGTAATTCTCGGATAATCTTCTTTTGTAATCAAAAAATAAGGAAATTTCTTGTCGTCTTTAAGTAAAATATTGTAGCGCGGCTTGTATTTTTTAATAAGTTCAGATTCTAAAATGAGCGCTTCAATTTCACTGTCCACCGCAATACACTCAATTTTTACGATTTTTGGCACCATAACATTGAGCTTGGCCGAAGTGTGGCTTTTGGTAAAATAGCTGCTCACGCGCTTAAACAGGTTTTTTGCCTTGCCAATATAAATAATCTCGCCCACAGCATCAAAAAATTGATAGCAGCCTGCGGTTTTTGGCATTAATTTAATTTGATTTTTTATTGCATCATTCACAGTAACATTTTAGCAACAAATGGACAAAAGGCATAATAAATAGTAAAATTCGTATTGGAGGAGTTCTGTGGCAGAAGAAGATTTAGAAAACCAAAACAACCCGGGCGAAATCGAGGAAGAAGAAGTCGCAATAAATATCGAAGGCGATATGACCCAAGAGGAAGAAGCGGCCATTCAAAACATGTTTGAACAGCCCGTTTTTGAGAGCGACGATGTTGACACAGAAATAACTACCATGGCGCGCGAATTTAAGCGTGGTTACAAACTTTACAACTTCCGCAGGCCCGACAAATTTTCAAAAGAACACTTGCGCGCGCTTCAAGATATTCACAGGAACTTTGCACGTAATTTGTCTATGGCTTTGACGGGATATTTACGTATGGACGTTGAGCTTGACGTAATTTCGGTTGACCAGCTTACTTATCTTGAATTTACAGGCTCGATGCCCTCAAGCGTACAAAGCGGAATTTTCAAACTTAACCCGTTGGCTGGCGAAGTTTCAATCGGGTTAAGCCCTGATGTTTTGACAATTATTCTTGACAGGATGCTTGGCGGAAACGGTTCTAACACTGATTTTAAACATGAATTAACTTCCATTGAGGAGGCTTTACTTAAAAAAGTTGTTGAAAAATTCATATTCGCGCTTGAAGAATCCTGGAATTCTGTTTTGCACGTCAAAGCTGAATTTGTAAGCATTGACAATGGCTACCATGCTGTTCAAATCGCCACTCCGGGGGAAATTGTCGCACTTCTTTCATTTGAGATCAGAATAGGCCAGAAAAATTTCGGTTTGTTTAATATCTGCTTCCCTTACCCTGTTCTGGAAGCGGTTTTACCGAAATTAACACCACAATATATTTACCAGCAAGCGAGCGTGCTTTCAAGCGAGGTTGGAAGAAATGAAATTTTAAACAAAATCAATAACGCAGTGTTTGATTTGAACGTTCAGCTAGGCACGGCAAGCATTTCTATTGATGAAATTCTTGACCTTAAAAAGGGTGACATTATTAAACTTGACCAACAAATTACAGATAAATTGATTGTTTCAATAAACGGGAAGAAAAAATTTAATGCTAACCCCGGCGTGCTTGAAAACAAGCTCTGTGTAAAGATTGCAGATAGATATACGAAGAAAAAAAGCGGATAAATATGGCTGACAAAGAAGATAAAAAAGAGAAGAAAAGCAAAGAACCTCGTCCGGCGAGCTTCGAAACGGTTGAAAAACCTGTAGAACCGGAAGTTCAAGAAAATAGAGGCCCCGAAACTTTAGGGCTTTTAATGGATGTTGAACTTGAACTCACAGCGCAATTGGGCGCTTGTGAATTACCCGTGAAAAATGTTTTAGATTTCGGGAAGGGCACTATTATTGAACTTGACAGCTATACAAACAAACCGATTGACCTTCTTGCAAACGGCAAAGTAATTGCAAAAGGCGAAGTTGTAATTATTCAAGACAACTTTGGCCTCAGAATAACAAGCGTTGCGGGCGAAAAAGAAGTTGTCGCGGCAAGCATGTTCCAAAACAATGAAATTGTATCGTCAGACGAGACTAATTAACCATTTTTTCAATCGGCAAAAGTGCCTTTTTTCGCACTTCTTCATCTACGAAGATTTCATTTTCCTCCGGCTGATTTTCAAGTACGTGCAAAATGTCTTCGAGAGTATTATATTTCATATTCGGACAAACCGTTTTATCGCTGGCTAAAATAAATTTCTTATCAGGGTAATCACGCTCTAAGCGCTCTAAAACGCCCAATTCTGTACCAATGATTATTGTTTTTGCGTCCGTTGTTGCACAATAATCTATAATTTGCGTGGTTGAACCGATAAAATCTGCAAGTTTCAAAACTTCCACGTGACATTCAGGATGCGCTAAAACAGAGGCCTTTGGGTATTTCTCGCGCATCTTTAAAATATCGTCGGGGGTAATTTTTAAGTGTGTCGGGCAATAACCGGGATATGTTACTACTTCAACCTCGGGGCAATTTTTAGCTACCCAAGAACCAAGGTAGGCATCAGGAATGAATAAAACTTTTTTAACTCCTTGTTCTGCAAGGTTTTTCACTATCTTAACAGCGTTAGAGCTTGTGCAGCAAATATCACACTCGGTTTTCACTTCAGCTGTTGAATTAACATAACCCACAACCACGCCGCCCGGGTTTTTTGCCTTAAATTCTTTTATTTGTTCAAGGTTGATCATATCGGCCATTTGGCATCCCGATTTCATATTAGGCAAAAACACTCGTTTTTCAGGAGAGAGAATTTTCGCAGTTTGAGCCATAAAATAAACACCTGCAAAGATAATAATATCAGCGTCAGTTTCCGCCGCAAGTTTGCTCAAACCCAAAGAATCGCCTACAAAATCGGCAACTGTATCAATTTCAAGGCGCTGATAACAGTGCGCCAAAATTACCGCGTTTTTTTCTTTTTTGAGTTTATTAATTTTTTCGGCTAAACTGTGGCCCATTCTTATATTCCATGATTCTGTTGTAAGCTTCGTCAATGCGGTCTTGTGGGATTTCGCCCGATTTCACAAGGCCGTAGATAATTTCAACGGATTTTTTTGCAATTCCCGGGTCATAGTGAAGGTTGTTACCTATAACAATTACGTCGTTCCCTGCGTTAATAGCATTTTTTAAGGTTTCTTGGTACGTAAAATTAGTTTTTATGGCGTCCATTTGGATATCGTCTGTGAAAACAAGCCCCTTGAAACCGAGATTGCTTCGCAAAGTTCCTTCAATTGCTTTTTTCGATAAACTTGCGGGAAATTCACTATCAATATTTTTATCATAAACATGTGCAACTAAAACACCATTCACTAAACCTTCTGAAATTAGGGTTTTATAGGGCAAGAGTTCTTTTTTATCATAAGTTTTTGTCACATCAACAAAACCTTGATGCGTATCCCCTTCGGCGCTCCCATGGCCCGGAAAGTGTTTAAGAGTTGTTAAAATTCCATAGCTGTTATGCCCCTCAATTACGGCGCGGGCCTGAGAAATTACAACTTTGGGATCATCAGAATACGAACGGCGCAAACCTGCAATGACGCGAGACTTTTTGTTAATTTCTAAATCAACACAAGGAACGAAGTTTAGGTTAATTCCCATTTCTTTAAGTGTTTTAGCGGTTTTTTCAGCTTCTTTGCGGGTTAGGTCCGGGTCATTTTTAACACCTAAATCGCGAGCACTATAAATTGAAACAACAAAATAGCTTGGGCTCAAGCGGCTCACAAGGCCGCCTTCCTGGTCGATTGCAACAAAAAGCGGAATATCTGAGATTTTTTGCAAATCGCCGGTCAATTTTTTCAACTGTTCCGGGTCTTTGATATTTTTTGTGAGTTTCGGCTTTGTAATGTCTGCATTTCTGCTGAACAAAATCACGCCGCCTATTCCAAGGTCTTTAATGTCCGAATAAATCGGGTTTGAGGGCGATAAATCTTGCCCGTTAAAACCTACAATAAGCATTTGGGCAATTTTATGTTTTAAAATCGCATCAGAGCGCTCGCTGTCGTCTTTTGCTATTGCAAAAGCCGCAAAAAGAGCACAGGACAACATTATTAAAGATAAAAGAAACCATTTTTTCATTTACGGCTCCGCCTTAATTATCCATCTAACCAAAATCGGCTTAGGGTAACGCTTTTCACCCTTTTTGCCCTTTTTGTTATTTTGCTCCATAGAGTCAAGAAGGGCTGTCATTTCGGGATGTTGTTTGACTAATTCTTTAAGCTGGTCCATGTTTTGCCCGCTATCTTCAGGCGGTTCATCGCTCATGCCCATTAAATAAGTGCCGCTCATATCAGGCACATAATCCGCATCATCAAGCGCATGACGCAATCTGGCGTATTTTTTTTCTGTAATCTTTCTACCGTCACATTCAACCCAGCCGATTGGTACCTCGCCTTTTCCGCCAAAAACTACAATCGTGCCAACAGGAGTAGCCACGCCCCCACCCGGAGTATTCGAGGGTTTTTTGGCTTTTTTTGTAATAAGAGGGGCGGTCATTGCCATAAGAACCGCTGCAATTGTAAGCACAATAAGCATTTCTGCCAAAGTAAAAGCTTTAATTTTGCCGAGTAAATTTTTCATCCCACATATTATATCATATTCCAATTGTCTTTGAATCCAAAACCGTTATACTAATATATATGAAGAAATTTTTATTATTCTTTTTAATATTCTTTGGCTCGCTTTTGAACGCAAACGCCATGAGTTTACAGGGTGGCGTGAGTGAAAGCGTAATAAACAAAGGTTTTTTCGGCACATGGCATGTGACAAGTAAGATTATCGAATCAAATTCATCATCAGAATTTAACGCATTAAGCGTTCATATTTGGAACCTTAGTGGGTATGGCAACGTCTTAATATTAGAGAACCAATTCTCAGGAGCCAGAAGTGAAATTAAGGTTGAGAAGGCTATAGATGGCCCTAACGGCGGTATGGACGGTTCTTTGCTTAAATTCAGAAGGACGCAAGAAAAAGGGGATGGAGCAAACAAAATTATTTTAACGGAAACTCCGGAAATTACCCTCCAGGGGGATATTTTCAAAGGTTTCGACACTTTTTTTATTGAGAAATATAAAGACGGAGTGCTTTATAAAAAAGAGGTGGTAAAATATAAAATCGTAGGTCAGAGGATTATCGGGAATGGCGCAGCAAAGCCATAGCCCTAGAGAGAGAAGAAGAGATGAGTGAAATATTTGATACTATAATTTTGGGCGGAGGCCCGGCGGGAATGAGCGCAGGCATTTATTGTGCACGCGGAAATTTGAATTGCGCAATTGTTGACACAACAATGTTTGGCGGAGCGCCCGTGAATTACCTTGAAATCGAGAACTACCCGGGGTTTGCAGCAATTGAAGGGTGGGAGTTGAGTGAAAAGTTTGAAGAACATTTGGACAAATTCGGCGTTAAAAAATTTCCAAACACAGAAATTGCAAGCATTGACCTGCTTGACGATGTAAAAACCATCAAAACCGCTGACGGTAAAGTTTTAGGCGCAAAATCAATTATCATAGCAACAGGCGCCGCACCAAAAAAATTGGGCGTAGACGGAGAGATTGAAAACATCGGAAAAGGTGTGAGTTATTGTGCTGTTTGCGATGGCGCGTTTTATCGTGATAAAGTCGTTTCGGTTATCGGGGGTGGAAACGCCGCAGTTGAAGAAGCGATGTATCTTACAAGATTCGCTTCAAAAGTTTATATCATCCACAGGCGCGATGAATTGCGCGCGGATAAAATCGTTCAAGACCGTGCAAAAGCAAACAAAAAAATCGAATTTGTTTTCGATACTGTTGTTGAAGAAATTATAAACAAAGGCTCAGGTGTTGAGAGCATAATAATTAAAAACGTGAAAACAAGCGCCACAGAAGAGCTTAAAACAGACGGTGTTTTCCCTTATATTGGTTTCACACCGAATTGCGAACACTTTAACGGGCAAATCGAGCAAGACCCGAGCGGTTTTATTAAAACTGACGGCTTTATGCAAACAAGCGTGCTTGGTGTTTTTGCTATAGGTGATGTTCGAACAACGCCGCTTCGTCAAGTAATTACGGCCGTTGCCGATGGCGCCATTGCAGGCGTAAGCGCAGCAAAATACCTCGAAGAAGTAGAAGCGCAAGTTTTAATTTAAAATCTTGGGTATAGCCCCTAAAAGCTTTTTTGTATATTCGTTTTGCGGGTTATTAAAAATTTCTTCGGTGGTATTTAGTTCAACTATTTCGCCTGTGTTCATAATGGCAATTCTGTCGCAAAGGTAGCGGACAACGTTAAGGTCGTGCGAAATAAAAAGATAGGTTATATCAAACTTCGACTTTAACTCCAGAAGAAGGTTAATAATTTGCGCCTGGATGCTGACATCTAGCGCGCTAACGGGTTCATCCGCCACAAGAAACTTCGGCTTCAAAATGAGCGCACGAGCAATGGCGATTCTTTGCCTTTGGCCGCCTGAAAATTCGTGAGGGTAACGATTCAAATCGTCTTGCGAAAGTGAAACCAGGTCAATAATTTCACTCACCTTTTCGCGCCGAGTTTTTTTATTCTTAACGCCGTTTATTATAAGCGGTTCTTCTAAAATTTCAGATATCTTCATTTTCGGGTTCAAACTTGAAAAAGGATTTTGAAAAATAAGCTGGGCACTTTGCCTAAAACTCTTAAGCTTTGCGCCTTTAAGGCGGGATATGTCTTCGCCTTCAAACAAAATTTCGCCCGAGGTGGGTTTTAGAAGTTTTAAAATACAATTTCCTAAGGTAGATTTTCCGCAGCCTGATTCGCCCACAAGCCCCAAGATTTCACCTTTTTTAATCTCTAAGCTTACATTTTTAATCGCAAAAACTTCCGCACCTTTGGCGCCGCCGAAAAAACCGCGCTCCGGTGAGAAAGTTTTGCACAAATTCTTTATTTCTAAAATGTTTTCCACTTTTGCTATTGTATCATATTTCATCCGCTGTGTTTAAGCTTGCCGTCCATAATTTGCAGACCGCAATCGGGCTTGCTTAGAGCTTTTAATTGTTCTAAGAGCTTAGAGAATGTTTCTTCTTCCTCAATTTGTTCGGTTATAAACCATTGTAAAAATATCTCGGTTTCATAATCATTT
>JAVBQM010000098.1:0-2538 GCA_031549065.1 Candidatus Gastranaerophilales bacterium
AATTGCCAATTTTGGAATTTCAATAAAACGCAAGGCAATAGCCACAATACCCACAATTAAGAACATCACAGAAATAATATAGGATGAAACTTTAATTCCGCGTGAATATCTGTCGCTTGAAATATAAGCGCTCCAGTAAAACCCGCAAAATAGGGCCAGAGCCGGAAAAATTGTTAAAATATAGGTCGGCAATTTTGTTGAAGAAATACTAAAGAAAAGAAAGCCGAAAGTTGCCCAAATGCCCGAATAAACAAGTAATTTCTGGGCCGGTGTATCTGTTGTAAAAATTATCATCGGCCTTTTTGTAGCTCTTAAATCTTTAATAATATTTCTGACTAAGCGTATGAAAAATGCGCCAAGACTTATTGCCCAAGGCAAAAAACCCACAAGTAAAACGGGAACATAAAATAAGAACGGTTGTTTTCGCCCTAAGCCAAGGCCAGAATTTGTAAAGCGCGCAAGGTGGTGTTTGATTATATACATATCAACCCACGCCTGACCGTTTTGCACCCAAACCATATAATGCCACGGTATTGTTACCATAAGAAAAATGGCAATTCCCGGCAAAAGATGAATAGGGTTAAAAAACTCTTTAAGTTTTTTTGTAAAAAGCGCAATTAGAAAGACTGTCCCCAGGGGAACTATAAAGCCGATTAAGCCTTTTGCAAGAACAGCGATACCCATAAATGTCCAGAAAAACCACCAGCAAACTTTTTTATTTCTTTCAACGGTACAAAAATTGCTCAAAAGCGCGCAATAAACAGCCACAGCAGAAGCTGCCATAAAGCCTAAATCCAAAATTGCAATGTGCGCAAGAGCCAAAAACCAAACGCTTGTAAGCAAAATCAAAGCCGAAACAAGCCCGTAGGTTTTACAAAAAGCTTTTCTTCCAAAGAAATAGGTAAAGAACACCACGAACGCTCCTGTTAGAGCATTCGCAAAACGTGCTGCAAAAATAGAATATTCACCAAAAAGCTCGAAACTTAAGGCGCTCAACCAAAAATACAGGGGCGGCTTTTCCAAAAACGGTACAAAATTCAAAAATGGCGTAACACAATTTCCCGTATTAAACATTTCGCGTGCTATTTGAACATAGCGCGTCTCGTCAACATCAATTAAAGGGTACGAACCAAGACCTGCAAACAAGAAAACATAACAAAAAACCGCTAAAACCAAAACGTCTATAATTTCAGCATGTTTCGTGCAAAATTCTTTGATTTGCCCAATTTTTTGCCCCATAATTTACTCCTGTCCGATTGAATACACTTTTGTTTTAATCAAATAATCTGTTTTCTTGTGGCCGTATTCGATGTCAATTTCTTTATATTGCTGGTTTTCAAAAAGCGAAGGTACACCTATGTGCATAATTCCATCCTGCTGGAATTCATCTTCAGTATGTGTGTGCCCCGAAACAACCGCAATAATATTGTCGTGCTTTTTAAGCAAGTTCAAATATTCTTCAGCGTTGTAAGGTTTATAGGTTTTTCTTGTATCTCTTGCAACCAACGGAAAATGTTGCACTATAACAACTTTACTGTTTTTGTGTTTTTTCAACTGCTCATCAAGCCACAGAAGTTCTTTTTCTCTAAAATATCCCGTTTTACTGGGCATATATTGGTTTATGCCGTTCATAAAAATTAAAACCAATCCACCTTTCATTTTTTTCGCGCTTGGAACTGTTTTAACTTTATTTCCCGAAAATTTATTTACAAGTCTGTAATATTCTTTTTTATCAACGCCTTGCATTCTTAGCAAATAGTGATTCCCCGGAACAACATATACGGGCTTATTTAATTTAGAAATAATTTTTGCAAAAACAACCGTCAAGGCTTTGTGCGGGTCGTTAGTGTTGTCGCCTGCAAAAACAACTATATCGACATCAGATTCATTTACTTGTTTAATCGCCTCTTGCAAAGAGCGTATTGATTTTGTCAATAGAACACTGTTGCGGTTATTTTTATCCTCATCAGTACTTATGTGTGTGTCAGAGAGCACCATCATTTTTAACTCTGCACAAAAAGCCGACGTTGAAACTGCAAAAAATAAAACAAGCAATACTAATAAATTTTTCATGTCAAAAATTATACCATGGAAAAGTTTTTAGCTACTTTTTCTTATTTTTAAATTCCGCCGGTGCATCTTCGCGGTCAGGGTTCCACCTGTCAAGCCCCATTTGCTTTCTAACCAAGCCAATGCCTACATGCACGCGCCACTCATCCATTCTGAGTTGTGCCGATAAAATTTTATGACACCCGATTGGCGGAGTCGGCAAAAGCGGCTCATAAAGATTTTTTATAGCCATTAATTGATCAGGCGTTACGGCTAGCTTTCTTTTCGGGAAAGCCACTTTAGGCAGCATCATTTTTTGTCTTACTAAGTTAATTCCGAAAAATGCTTGTTTTGGTTCCAATTCAAGCTTTTGAGCGATGACTTCGTGAGCATCGGGGTTTGGAAGCGGAAGCATTTTTTTATAAAGTTCTTCAATTTGTTCCAACTGCGCTTTGTCGATAAGTAACGGACGCGCTTGTCTTGGCGGCC
>JAVBQM010000111.1:0-4715 GCA_031549065.1 Candidatus Gastranaerophilales bacterium
GGCCGCAATGGATTCTGTAACAGAGAGCGAAATGGCTATTGCAATGGCCCGCGAAGGCGGAATCGGTATAATTCACAAGAATTTATCCGTTGAAGAACAAGCCGCGGAAGTAAGCATAGTGAAAAGGTCTGAAAGCGGAATGATTTCAAACCCGATTACTATTCACCCCGAGCAAAGCTTGCATGAAGTTATTGAAATTATGGACAAACACAGGATTTCAGGTCTTCCCGTGACGGTTGAAAATAAACTTGTAGGTATTCTAACCAGTCGCGATATGCGTTTTGAAACTAATCTAAGCTTAAAAGTTAAAGATATTATGACAAAAAACAAGCTTGTAACTGCGCCTGAGGGTACTTCAATCGAAAAAGCAAAAGAGCTTTTGCACAAATACAGAATTGAAAAATTACCGATTCTATCTGAAAATGGTGATTTAATCGGACTTATCACAATTAAGGATATTAAAAAAGCTATTGAATATCCTGATTCTGCGAAGGATTCGCGTGGCCGTTTACGTGTGGGTGCTGCGGTTGGTGCAACCGGCGACAAGTTTGAACGCCTGGAATCTTTGATTCACGCCGGTGTTGATGTTGTAACAATTGATACAGCGCACGGGCACTCGAAAAATGTGGTTGAAACAATCAAAGAAATTAAAAAAATATACCCGAATTTAGAATTAATCGGGGGAAATATCGCAACAGCTGAAGCCGCGGAAGCATTGATTAAGGCGGGTGTTGATGCGGTGAAAGTGGGTATAGGGCCCGGTTCAATTTGCACTACAAGAATTGTTACAGGTATCGGGGTTCCGCAAATTACGGCAATTATAGACGCCGTTTCTGTAGCAAAAAAAGCAGGTGTGCCCGTTATTGCCGATGGCGGTGTTAAATTCTCAGGCGATATTGTAAAAGCACTTGCTGTTGGCGCAAGCACAATTATGCTCGGTTCATTGCTTGCAGGAGTTGAAGAAAGCCCCGGAGAAACCATTTTATATCAAGCTAGAACCTATAAAATGTATCGCGGCATGGGTTCAATCGGTGCAATGAAGTGCGGTTCAAGAGACAGGTATTTTCAACAAGATATTACAAGCGATAAAAAACTTGTACCCGAAGGGATTGAGGGCAAAGTGCCTTATCGCGGTTCATTAGCGTCAAACATTTACCAACTTATCGGCGGAATCAAGGCGGGAATGGGCTATATGGGTGCAAAAAACATTGAGGAACTTCAAAAACGCGCTAAATTTGTAAAAATTTCATCAAGCGGACTCAAGGAAAGCCACGTGCATGATGTAATTATTACGAAAGAAGCGCCAAATTATAGAATGGAGAGCTAGAATGACAATAACTATGGAAAGAAAAATGCGAAGCGAACAAGAATTAAAAGATTTTATTGAAGGGCAACTCGAGAAAATAAAACAAACCGTCGGAAACAAAAAGGTCGTGCTTGGACTATCGGGCGGTGTAGATTCTTCCGTTGCGGCAGTTTTAATAAGTAAAGCAATAGGTAAAAGCCTGAAGTGCATTTATGTAAATACTGGCCTTATGCGGCTTAATGAGTCGGATAAAGTTGTAGATATGTTCCGCAACCAATACGATATGGAGCTTATTCATATTAACGCGGAGGATGAATTTTTGACTAAATTGGCAGGCGTTGAAGACCCGGAACAAAAAAGGAAAATCATTGGCGCACATTTTATTGAAGTGTTCGATAGAGAAGCCAAGAAAATCGAGGGTGTGGAATTTCTGGCGCAAGGCACGATTTACCCGGACGTTATTGAAAGCGTTGCAGCAAAAGATGGCGTGCAGGCAGTCAAGAGCCATCATAACGTTGGCGGACTCCCCGAGAAAATGAATTTAAAATTGCTTGAGCCGCTTCGAGAACTTTATAAAGATGAAGTTAGAGAAATTGGTATTTTGCTTGGAATGCCTGATAATTTTGTTCACAGGCAGCCTTTCCCGGGCCCGGGCCTTGGCGTTAGAATACTTGGCGCAATAACCAAAGAAAGAGCCGATATACTAAGAAAAGCGGACGACATTGTTGTTAATGAAATTAAAAATGCAGGTCTTTACGGGGAATTATGGCAAGCATTTGCGATACTTTTACCTGTTAATACCGTAGGGGTAAGGGACGGCGCAAGAACTTATGAAAACGCTTGTGTTATCCGCGCCGTGACCTCAAAAGACGCTATGACCGCTGAATGGGCAAAAATCCCTTACGAAGTTTTAGATAAAATTTCATCAAGAATTATTAGCGAAGTTCGCGGTATAAACCGCGTTGCATACGACATTTCATCTAAGCCACCAGCAACGATTGAGTGGGAGTAAACTTTAAAACACCACAGCCGCAGTATAAGTAAGCCCTGCAATTACGGCAAAAAGAGTTGCGAGGTTTCGCGCTAAATAAAAACGGTACATAAAAAATGCGGTGCCTTCTGCTTGAATGTGCTTCCAATTTTCCATTGGACCGAACCACCAACGCGGTTTAAAGTCGACATCAACCATATTAATGTAATCGTCAGCAGATTTAACAAGTTCAAAACCAATTGGGGCAGTTAAAAAGGTTAAAAGCATAAGTGGCGGAACATAGTTGAGCGCGACCATAATTCCAAGGACCGAATACGCGCCAAAAATCATTATGCCAAGCGCCGTGACTGCATTTTTCTTAGTTTGACAAAGCCTTGCAAGGGTATGCTTGTTGTTTTTCTCATCAAATTCCCAATCCATAATTGAATGGATATGTGCCAAGGGGGTGATAATAAGCGCAAGCGCGATTGAAAAAAGAAAAAGATTTGTAGAGCTCCAACCGGTCATGGCAAGGTAAACACCCTTGGGAAGAAGGATTCCAAAAATTAATGAAATTACAATTTCGCTTAAGTAAAGTTTTGCGCTGATTGGATATATAAGCCCCAAAAACGCTGTAAGGGCGGCAATTTTAAGAACAGCTACCCCATAAAGCAAGAAGAAATAAAACCCTATGATGGTTGCAATTGAAAACAGGGTAAAAATAATTACGCCAACTGCAAGGAGTGGAAAAGTGCCGTTTATAATGAGCCGAGCCTTTTCTTTGCCCGCATTGAACCTTATTTCACTTAACCTTTCGCCTTTTTGCAGTTTTAAAAGCACATCAATAAAATCATCGTAAAGATTAAAGCCTAAGTGTAAAAACACTATAGCTACAAGGCTTAAAACTGCGTCAATGGCATAAAATTCGCTTGCAAACGCCCAACAAAATGCAACAAACCAAGGCGCAAGCGAAGCACCGAGCGAGTATGCACGGGTTAGTTCTGCAAAATTCTTGAGCCACTTTATCATTAAAAAATTAAGTCCCTTTTGCCATTGTTTACTTGTTCTAAAATCTCTCCAAGCCTTGATTTCATTGCATTGTCGGACATTTTGGCAAGTTCTTTCCGAATCAGCACTTCGCCTGCCGTTTTTGTTTCACTTGTGGCGTAATCATTTAAAAATTCGGAAAAAGTCGCAATAGCATTGGGTTCGCAGAATTTTTTAATTTCGCCGCTCCTTGCTTGCTCCATAAATTTTTTACCCACACGTCCCACACGATAACAACTTGTGCAAAAACTTGGCATAAAATTGTGTTCAGCCAGGTATTTAACTATTTCATTTATATCACGCTCGTCTGCGCGAACAAATTGCTCGGTCGAGTTACCCGCGTTGGTTTTACAATATCCGCCAGGGTTTGTTTTTGAACCGGCCGACATTTGTGTAACACCGAGTTCTAAAACTTGCGCGCGCATTTTCTCGCTTTCTCGTGTGGTTAAAATCATTCCTGTGTATGGAACAGAAAGCCTTAGAACGGTAACAATTTTCTTGAATTGTTCATCTGTTATAGCGTGCGGAGGGTTTTTTGAAAGATCTGAACCTTCTGCGGCTTCTATTCTTGGGACAGAAAGTGTATGCGGGCCCACACCGTAAGTTTCAAGAAGATGTCTTGAATGCTCCAAAACCGCAAGAACTTCAAACCTAAAATCAGTAAGGCCGAAAAGTGCACCCATACCAAAGTCGTGCAAGCCGCCCTCAAGCGCTCTGTCCATACACTCTAAACGCCAATTGTAATTGGCCTTAGGCCCGGACGGGTGCATTACTTTGTAAACATCCGGGTGGTAAGTTTCTTGAAAAACTTGAATTGTGCCTATTCCAAAGGTTGAAAGACGTTGATATTCTTCTGTTTTCAAAGGTGCAACATTTAAGTTTAACCTTCTGATTTCCCCATTCATCACCTTTTTTTCATAAATTTTATCGATAATTTCCTTGATGTAATCGAGGTTACATTGGCGCGTGTCTTCGCCTGCCACAAGTAAAATCCTTTTATGGCCCATATCCATAATGGTTTTTGCCTCATCAACTGCTTCATCAACAGTTAATTTACATCTTTTAATTTCCTTGTTATCGGTTCTAAAACCACAATATAGGCAGTTATTTACACAATAATTTGAAAGGTAAAGCGGTGCAAAAAGAACAATTCTATTGCCATAAATTTTTTCTTTGACTTCTTTGGCAGTTTTATAAAGTTCTTCAAGCATTCCCGGGTCATTAATATTTAAAAGCATTGCTGACTCTTCAAGAGTTAGCCCTTTTGCTTCTTTTGCTTTTGCGATAATCTCGTCAAAACGCACTTTATCAGCAGTTTTTACAAGCGTGTTGTTAATTTTTTCAACGTCAATAATCTTTGTTGTCATTTGTTTGCCCCTCCTATTTTATTTT
>JAVBQM010000117.1:0-9850 GCA_031549065.1 Candidatus Gastranaerophilales bacterium
AATATATTTTGAAATCTCTTTATCACTCAGCTCTCTAAACCTCACGCGTGTTTCAAAGATTTTTGAAAGCTCGAAGTCCTTTCCTACAAGACTTATTGCGGTTTTTACTATATGCTCGCGGCCCGAGAGGCGTTTTAAAAATAAAAAAGCCTCATGGAAATCACAAGGCTTCAATATACACACACAATCGAGAGTTACTACCGGGTCGGCGCCCAATACGATTGCTTGAGAGGCAATTTTATTCGCAACGGTTTTTGCCTTGCGGTAACAATTTTCTATTACCAGTGTGTTAATTTTGTCATCGTTTTCAATGTTCTCGAGGGTATCTTCCTCACAATTTGATGCCATAACATCAAATTTGTAGTTAAATTTTTCTAAAATCTCCTTCCGTCTGGGCGAATTTGAGGCTAAAATTAATTTTTTCATATTCAAATTTTAGCATAGTTTAACCGGCTTGCGTATTTCTACACGCGTTTTGATTTTTTATATTGCATCGACATAGAAGTCGTTTTCAAACAAGTTTCGCGAAGCTTTTCTTGAATTTTCATCATTGAAAATTGTACTTGAGCGTAATCTTTCATTGCTTCATACATTCTATCGGGAGCGACTAACGAAGTTTCGATAATCGGATTATCAACTTTTAAACCTGCATATTTTCTTACAAGTAATTGGTCTAACTGGTCTCTTGCGCCAACTGCCATAATATATTCTTCCTTTCAAAAATCCCTGATAATTTCCTCTATTGGTACATATAAGCTTCGCTCATATTAACTTCATTCCTAATAAAATTAAAACTTTGTTTTATTTTTATTCCTCATTCCGTATATATATAAAGTATATAGTTTGGGAAAAATTGCTCTTTAAAATTAAAAGTATTAAGTTTTTGTTACTTAATCTGAAAAGGGCATTTGCTGCAGCGCGCCTTGGGGTGAAGCATTAAATTGTCTTCAAGATCGTACATTTTTGCAATTCTTGTTACAAGGTTTCCACCGCAATTTGGGCACTTAATTGTTTTGACGCCGTCCAAAATCGCATCTTTGATTTCTTCAATCGTTTTGTACGCACAAGCAATTTCAAAACTTTCGTCTTTTTCATAGTGCTTAATTTCATCCAAAGTAAGCTTCAGACCTCTTGCAAGTTTTTGGCGCACCGTTGAAGAAAGAAAGAGTTCTGCGCCGCTTTCAATGTTTTCGATTTCTTCGACCACAAGATTGCATTTTCTTGCCAAACCTGATTGAGAAAGACCTATTTTCTCGCGCCTTTGAGATACAAATTGTGCAAGAGAAATTAAGGCTTCAAGCTCATCTGCCATTAGGCGGCAACCTCTGTTGTGCCTTTCTTTTCGCGATACCAGGCAAGCAACAGACTCGCAAAGAAAATGCTTGAGTATGTGCCGATTGCAATACCTAAAATCATTGCAAGTACAAATTCTTTTGTTGTCGCACCGCCAAAGAAGTAAAGCGCAAGAAGGGTTATAAGAATTGTTAAAGACGTATTAATACTTCTTGTAAGGGTTTGATTTACGCTCGCATTAACAATCTCGTTCATAGAATATTTTTTAGCCAGAAAGCGTGTATTTTCCCTGATTCTATCAAACACGACAATCGTGTCATGCATCGAAAAGCCAATTACCGTTAGCATCGCGGTTATAAAGAGGCTATCGACTTGCGTATTAAATACTAACGACAAAATTGAGAACGCACCTATTACGAAAATCACGTCGTGTACAATTGAAATAAGGGAAACAAGGGCAAAATCGAACTGGAACCGTAGTGTGATATAGGCAACAATTCCTAAAAACGCCAAAAGCACTGCAACTACTGAATTCTTGAGAAGTTCTTTTCCAAGAGTGGGCCCAACGGAGCTTGTTTGAACAAGGTGTGTGTCTTTAAATTGGGCGTCCATTACGCTTGTGATTTTTGCAACGTTATCAGAACCCTCTTCAATAAATTTTGTTTTAATTGAAATTATGTGTGAGATTTGTTTTTCAGCTTTATCTGAAGTGCCCGAAAGGTTTGAATTTGAAATAGTTTGAATAATGGCGTCTTCAATGCCTTTTTCATGCAAATCTTTTCTTAATTTTTCAATATTATCAGGGTGTATATCCTGACTGGTTGCATATTGCAAAATCGTGCCGCCGGTAAAATCAATTCCAAGTTTAATTGGCGCGTGGTTCGGGTATGTAATCATCGAATAAATTATCGCCACCAAACAAGGAATAACAAGCAGGACCGAAAGTATGAGCCAGCCCCAGCGGTGCTTTACAACGTCAATTAAATTCTTTTTATTCATCAAATTAGGATTTGCCATTTTTATTTTTCCTTTTTTATTTACATATATAAAGAGTGTTTAGGATTAATCCAGCACACCGAATTTAGCTTTTTCTTTTGTGGTTTCAGTCGCGGTGTACACAGCTGAAATGTCTTCCTTTTTAAGCCCGAAAAGTACAGGGTATTTAAGATCACCGGTACCGAAAATTAAGTGCATAAAGTTTTTCGTTACGGTAATTGCAGTAAACATACTTATCACAACACCGATTATAAGAGTAAGCGCAAAGCCTTTCACAATAGATGTTCCAAGTAAATATAGAATCACGCAGGTGATAATTGTTGTCATGTTCGAGTCGAAAATACTTGTAAATGCTCTGTCAAAGCCAGAGTTAATGGCAGTAAACAGCGAGCGGCCGGACTTTAATTCTTCTTTCGTTCGCTCAAAAATCAATATATTGGCGTCAACCGCCATGCCTATACTTAGAATAAAGCCTGCAATACCCGCAAGGGTTAGTGTTACGGGAATGACCTTAAACAGAGCAAAGACAATAAAGCTGTATATTATAAGTGCTGCACTTGCAATCACGCCCGGTAATCTATAATAAAAAATCATAAATAACATAACAAGCGAAACGCCGACCACACCTGCTACAACGCTTTTGTGGATACTATCTGCGCCTAAAGTAGGGCCGACCGAGTTTTCTTCAATAATTTTTGCCGGAACTGGCAGTGCGCCTGCATTTAAGAAATCAACCATTTCTTTTGCCTGTTTATATTCAAAACCGCCCTTGCCGCCGCCTGTGATTTGGGCGTGACCGTTAGGGATTTCTTCATTGATTCTTGGAGCCGATTGCAATTCTCCATTAAAATATATCGCCATTTGCTGGCCTACGAGCTGGCGTGTTAAGTCTCCGAATTTTTTGGCGCCTTCAAGTGTAAATTCAAGAGATACAACCCATTCGCCGTTTTGTGAATTGTTGCTTACGCTCGCTTTTTTCAAGTCTCTGCCTGTTAAGCCGGTTGGAAGCCAAGTTTCTTCGCCGTCTTTACCGGGTTTTCCGGGTTTTTTAAATTCAAGTTCAGCCGTTTCGCCTAAATATTTTTTAGCTTCTTCGGGGCTGGAGATGTTTGGAATTTCAACCAAAAGGCGCTTTTCCCCGATTTTTTGAACCGAAGTTTCAGAAACACCAAGCGCGTTAACCCTTTTTTCAATCGAATATTGTAAACTGTCTAAAATATCCGGTGTGATTTTTGGCACGCCTTCTGTTGTTTGCGCTTCCAGAACAAGTCTTGAGCCTCCGACTAAATCGAGTCCGAGCTTGGTGGGCTTCTTTATAACAACCGCAATAGAGGCGATTAGAATAAGTACAATTGCCCAAAACATAATGATTTTATTTTTCATTTAAGTCCTCAAATCTAAAACTACAAGATAATTTTACCAAAAACAAACAAAAACAACATGGGTAACTTCAACTACTACAGTTTGCTTGCAATAAAAAAGCCGCTTATATCAAGCGGCTGGTCCTCTTTTAAATACTCCGTTCAAGTCTAGTAGCCTCAATGGCTTTACTTAATTCTTCTTTTTGACTTGAACTTCCTTTTAGTCTTCCATTCTTTTTCAAAATTTTACCCAACACAAAATCGGGCAACGCTTACCACCACTCCTCTCGAGCTATTCTCATCTCAACTTGTATACACATTTAAGTTGAAATTCGAAAATTAAACAAGTGTAATATTGTAAACATTTTTGTTACATGCACCATGCCCCTAGCAACAAGCGCGGAGGCAAAAATTTACAATGTTTACATGGGTTACTCGAGGTTCGTCCTCTTATTTCATGTTTCTCATAAGGCTGCCCAAATTCGGCATTCCGCCGCCTTTTTTAAGGTTAGCCATACCGCCCATCATTTTTCTCATCTGTTCAAATTGCGAAATAAATTGGTTAAATTCATTAAGTTCAACCCCTGCGCCTTTTGCAATACGAGCTTTGCGGCTGCCATTTAAAATTTGCGGGTTTTCCCTCTCTTCAGGCGTCATTGAACTTACCATAACCTCGATTTTTTTAAAATATTTTTCCCCGTGGTGTCCGATAACTTCCCTGTCTTCCTTTTTCAACCCCGGAATAGGGAGCATGCCCAAAATTCCTTCAAATGACCCCATGGCCTTAATTTGTCTTTGTATTTGAAGAAAATCATTGAAGCTGAAGCGGTTTTTAGCCATTTTTTCTTCAATTTTTTTGGCTTCCTGAATATCAAAATTTTCCTGCGCCTTTTGAACAAGCGAAACAATGTCGCCCATACCAAGGATTCTTGAAGCCATACGCTCTGGGTAAAAATCTTCAAGAGGTTCAATTTTTTCGCCCATACCGACAAATTTAATGTGCTTGCCGGTTGAATAAACAACGCTGAGCGCGCAGCCGCCGCGCGTATCGCCATCCAGCTTGGTTAAAATCACGCCTGTGATTCCAAGCTGTTCATCAAAGTTTTTGGCAACGTTAATCGCCTCTTGGCCTGTCATAGAATCGATTACAAGTAATTTTTCATCAATTTCAAAACTGCGCTCTAAAAGCAAAAGTTCTGCCATCATATCATTATCAATATGCAAACGGCCCGCAGTATCTATAATTAAAGCGCCATTGCCATTCTCGCGCGCAAAATCAAGGCTTGATCGAACAATTTTTAAAACATCGTTACATCCTTCAAGTTTGAAAAAATCAACCCCATTTTGAGAAGCTAAAGTTTCAAGTTGTAAAATTGCCGCAGGACGATAAACGTCAGCCGCAACAAGTAAAGGTTTTTTGTTCATTCGCTTCAATTTCAGCGCAAGCTTAGCGCAAGAAGTTGTTTTACCGCTTCCTTGAAGTCCGAGCATCATAATAAGTGAAGGAGTTTTAGACAAATTAAGCGGTGAAACTTCGCCCCCTAAAAGCTTTGTCAGTTCATCATGAACAATTTTTACAAGCATTTCAGAAGGTTTCACGCTTTTTAAAACATCTTGCCCTGTGGCCTCTTCTTTGATTTTTACAATAAAAGATTTTACAACCGAAAGCGAAACGTCCGCATCTAAAAGCGCACGGCGAATCTCGCGAAGGGCGTCCGCCATGTTCTCTTCACTAAGCGCTGAGTTGCCCGCAGTTGCTGAAATTATGCTTTGTAATTTTGAAGAAAGTTCATCAAACATGCTTATATAATACTACAAAAAAAGTGCGTTAGCCGGAGTAAGCGCACGACCCCCACGTAGCGGGGCGGGAGCTTAACTATCGATGAACGACGTAGGAATCTTTGATTTCAACAGGAGTAAAAGGCTTGTAAATAAGATTTCTTTGTTATAACATGTTTAAGAAGTATTAATTTTAGGGATGTTTTAGATATGCACCAGTACAAAAATGGTTCGTTAGAAAGTTTAATTTTAAACTCCCTTTGGGAACTTGAAAAAACCGGTAACTATAAAAGCTCTGTTAAAGAAGTTTACGATTACATAAACAATGAAAAAGGCGTTTCGCGCGCTTATACAACAATAAAAACCGTTATGGACAGACTTTATGACAAAGAACTTTTGCTCCGCATTAAGCAGGGTAAAAAGTTTTTTTATCGCACAGCAACTTCAAGTTCTGAAATTATTAAAAATTCATTAGAAAAAATCGCATATCAATATTGCGATGGCGATATGTCTAAATTAATGCGTTTTACGCAAAATCTTTGTGATAATCAGGTAGTTCTTATTTAGTTTTTTACTATGGCAAATAACAAAAGCAGATTTTTTGTTTCAGATTTACTCATTCAAGTATTAACGAATCAAATGAGCGTACTTCAAGCTGCAAGCGCTTTCCCGAAAGACACGAATGACCCTTCTATTGATGCTGCTTTCCATGCCTTAATGCATATGGAAGCTGATGAAGATTTTCGCTCCAAAGACGCGCTATACAAAGAGGAGCAAGATTCTTTTATTGAATTTATAGCCCAAACTCTCGCAAAAGGCGATGATTTAGCTGAAAATATTATTGATGAATACACAAAATTTTACCCGGAAGCAATGCTTTATAAGCCCGACACCAAAGAAAATATCATCAAGCGCCTTTTAAAAAGTATTAATCTTTAACCATTTATGGAATGATAGACCTCTTTGAGGCGTTTTTTAGAAACGTGGGTATATAATTGCGTTGTAACTATGCTTGAATGGCCCAAAAGTTCTTGAACAACACGAAGGTCGGCGCCGCGTTCAAGAAGATGTGTTGCAAAAGAGTGGCGAATTGTGTGGGGGGAAATCATCTTGCCGCCACCGGTTAATTGCTCGCCGCGGGCGCGGATAAAGTTATAAACAAATTGGCGCGATATTTTTCCCGCCCGATTGTTCAAAAAAAGTTTTTTTGGTGCAGGGGCGATATCCAAAAGACGCAGCATTAGCTCTCTATCTTCAAGATATTTCTCAATAGCCGCTTTAGCGTGGCTTCCAAGCGGAATAACTCGCTCTTTTGAGCCTTTGCCCATGGTTTTTACGATGTTGCTTTTAAGGTCAACGTCGTTAATTTCAAGCTCCACAAGCTCGCTCACGCGAAGCCCCGTGGCATAAAGAAGTTCAAAAATAGCACGCTCTTTTGTGCCGCCTAAATCACTCCTTAAGATATCTTCAATTTCCTCGAAACTTACAACTTTGGGCAGTTTCTTGGGTACGCGCGGTGAATTAGCACCAAGGGCGGGGTTTGAGCGGATTTCTTCTTTAGCGTTAAGGTAGCGGAACAAGCCCTTAAGCGAGGCGATTTTTCTTACAATGGAACTTGGCTTAATGTCTTTATTCATTAAAAATTTTGTATAGCTTCCAAAATGCGAACGTTGAACATCACTCGCTTCAGCAATTTCACGCCCTTCACTTTTAGCTGTTTCTTCTTCAACCAAAAAATCAAGGAACGAGAGAATATCGCTTCTGTAGGCCAGAATGGTGTTTTCACTTAACCCTTTTTCAATTTCGAGAAATTCAAGATAGTCGGAAATTTGCTGAATTATCATTCGATTATTCTAGCATTTTTCCGACCATCTAAACAACTTTATAAATTACAGATGTACGTCAACATCTTTTTGTTTCTTTTTAAGCGGTATAAATTTATCAAATTCTGTGCTGATACCGAAATAGAATCTCGGGCTCTTTTCATCGTAATACTTATGCCCGATGGGTGATGCAAGGCCGAATTGCGCACTAACTGTTTTAGTTAAGTTAACATAAAGCCCTGCGCCAACACTGCTTAAGAAGTTTTGCGGGTAGTTATAAAGGTTTTTATGTTCTTTTACATAACCAAAATCATAAAACACAGCGAATCTTACATTATCGCTAACAGCATCTTCAACCTTTTTTGGGAACAACGCTTTAAGGCCAGGTATTGGTGTGCGAATTTCGGCAGTACCCGAGACGCCATAATCACCAATTAATTCAGCAGGCTGATAGCCGCGCAAATTAAAAGGGCCCCCAAGCTGCATTTGTTCATAAGTGTAGAGGGCGTTTGGCGTATATTGCCCACTCACTCTTATAATACCTATTGAATCAAGCGGCAAGCGCTGCACCCTGATACCGCCAGCGGTAACTTTATAAAATTGGCTTTCCGCTCCACCCGGGATGTTACCCGAAGCGCCAAGACCATGGAAACCAAAGTCAAAACCGAGGTTGCCTATCCAGCGCCCATGGTTATCGTTAGTCACGGCAAAAATGTTTGACCTTAAAACCCTCAAATCGTAATCAGACATGGTTGTGTTAAAAAGATTCATAACAGAATCCGTATGAACAAAATCAAGCCCGACATTTGCTATAATATCTGTCTTTGAAGTTCTTAAAAGCGGCTGTGAAATCCCCACTTTATTGCTTCTCGATTTACTTGTGATATCAAGTGGGGCAAAAGGGCCGCCGAGTGTGACATCTGTGTATGAAAAATCGTAGTAAAGCTTTGTGCCATAAGGGCTTATTGGAATTTCATAGCCCGCCAAAGCACCCGTAGAACCTGAAGATAGAATAGTTCCGCCATAAATTTTATCGCCGAAACCGGTTAGATTTTGTGAACCCAGAATAGCTGTGAAGCGTTGGGAACCTGTTATAGAGCGCCCGTAATTATCCCAGTTCATATCAAGGGTTATCGGGAATCTGTCAGCAACGTCCAACCCAAGAACTGTCGTGCCATCTGCTTTATTCTTGCTTATTGAAACAGCGCCCTCAATATAGTCGTAGTCCATAAGTTCTTTCATTGCAAATTGCAAAGGACGCGCACTAAAAACATCACCCTCTTTTAGGCCCTTTTTGCCCATAATCACTTTGCGCAAATACCACTCACGTGCCCATTTTTCGCCTTCTATGTCGAGCGAACTTACTCTACTTTCGTTAATTTTTATTGTGACAACGCCACCCTTAATGGCTTGTTCCGGAATAGAAGCGTAAGAGGTAAGATAACCTTTGCTTTGATAATATTTGCTGACTTCTTGAGTAAAATTCAAAAGTTCTTCAAAATAAATTTCTTTTCCTTCAAGTTTTTTCGCTAATTTATCGAGCTTTTTACTTTTAATTACGGTGTTGCCCTCAAAAACAATCTTTGTAACAGTAAATTGCGGGTTAAAAACCGTCCCGCCTTCTAAAACAACATTTTGCTGCGGGGCGACCTTGAAGGCATCGCCTGTTTCCGGTTTCGCTGCAGGTTCAATTAATTTTTTTTCGATCTCTTTTTGCTGCAACTGTTGTATATTTGTTCTGCCCTGAATGCTGGCATCACCTGCGGGAGCTGCGAATACGCAAGAACCTGATAGCATTAAACAAAAGCCAGTAAGTAAAATAAAATTCTTCTTCATCTCTTCTACGCTTTCCTAATCAACCTTTAACATACTACAGAAAAGCCACTTCAAATAAAAGTTACATTTTGTAACAAAAGTGTAAATTTATGCGCAACATTCAAGCTTTACAAGTTTCTTTGACATATACTGGTTGTGTAAAATAAGGGTTGTTTCAGTTAGGGAAAGGGTAAAATATGAAAGTTAAAACTTGGATTTCCATGTTGTTAATCACATCATTAAGCACGATGAACTTAAGTGCTTTGGCAGTGTATGAAAACACCACTGTTTTAGGTGGAACCGGTGCGCATATTAATAGCGCCACAGACGGCCTAACCAACATTAGCGGTAATTTAAATGACGCAAGTCTATCCTTTAATAAACACACTGCGATTGACTGGTCAAAATTAAACACTGATTCAGGCCAGTTTCTAAGATTTCTAAACGGTAACAACGTTGTTTTAAACAAAGTAACAGGCACCGCGCTTTCAAAATTTGCAGGCACAATTGAAGCGGATTCCGGAAGAATTATTATCTCTAACCCGAACGGCATACTATTCACAGGCGGGCAATATGTATCTACCCTGGGCGCGCCTTTAACCCTAACAACTCATAAAGTAGACCTTGATTTAAACAATGGAAATTACAGTATTGTTGCACTTCAAAATGGCGACACTGCGCCAATCGGCAATATTGAAATTACAAACGGTTCAAAAATATTAACAAGCGGTGATGTGGTTTTACACACAACAAACGGCGCGGATTTCATTGCAGTTAAAGACC
>JAVBQM010000073.1:0-39568 GCA_031549065.1 Candidatus Gastranaerophilales bacterium
CTTGCCAATGTTCGCTTTTGCGCTTCGGCTAGTGGGATGTCTACCCATATAACCTTAATTTCAGGGTGCCGCGTTTCAAATTCAGCGATATTTTTGTTAATAATATCATTGCAAATCGGTTTTAATTGAATTGTCCAAAAAACAAATTCTTGCTTGCCTCCCTTAATTATATGGCCAAAAATTAAGCAACTTGCCCATAAAATAAATAGGGGTCCCAAAATTACCGCAAAAACTACAAACACCTTTTTAGCCATGGTAGAATTGTACCATGAATCTTTTTAGCGAATTGGAAGAAAAAAATAAACAGGTGCCATTGGCTGAACTCTTGCGCCCTAAGACTTTAGAGGATTTTTTGGGCCAGGAAAATTTGATGAGTGAAAATTCCCCGATTCGCAACCTTTTAAGCGCAAAAAGGCTCTTTTCTTTTATTTTATATGGCCCCCCGGGTTGTGGGAAAACCACGCTGGCAAGGTTAATCGCCAATTTTCACGGTGCGAATTTTATTGAATTATCCGCCGTAACTTCAGGCGTTAAAGACGTGAAAGATGCTGTTGCACAAGCAAAAGAAGCGCTTCGCTCCGGCACGCTTACGGTTTTATTTATAGATGAAATCCATCGCTATTCGAAAACCCAGCAAGACGCGCTTTTGCCCCATATTGAAAACGGAACGATTCACCTTATAGGTTCTACTACTGAAAACCCCTCATTCCAAGTAATTCCGGCTCTTTTATCTCGCTGCCAAATTGTTATATTAAACCCGATTAATGAAGAGGGGATGAAAAAAATTGTTCAAAAAGGTTTTGATTATTTGGAAAATAAGTATCCTGATGTTGGCGCAGAACTTGAAACAGTTGAAGGTGGGGCCCTTGATACAATTGTGCAACTGGCTTTAGGAGACGCACGTTATGCTCTAAATTGTATAGAAAATTCATTTTTTGCAGTGGGACAGGATAAAAAAATTACAAAAACTTTAGTCCAAGAATTGCTTCAAAGAAGCACTTCAAGATATTCTTCCCAGGAGCATTATGATTGTGCAAGCGCTTTTCAAAAAAGTTTGCGCGGCTCTGACCCGGACGCTGCGATTTATTATATGGCGAAAATGCTTTCTGCAGGCGAAGACCCGAGGTTTATCGCCAGAAGGCTTGTTGTTTGCGCGTCAGAAGATGTCGGCAATGCCGACTTTCGAGCCCTTTTAATAGCTCAAGCCGCTCTTGCTGTTGTGAAAGAAATCGGAATGCCCGAATGCCGTATCGCTTTATCGCAAGCGGTTGAATTTGTTGCGCGCGCGAAAAAAACCAACCGCGCGGTTGTGTCTATAGATAAGGCCATGCGTGATGTTCAAAACGGTAAAGATTTCCCGCCCCCTCCGCATCTTCAAGATGCTCATTATAAAGATGCTTCAAAATACGGTGCGGGAATAGGGTACATCTATAGCCATTGCGACCCCTCTGCTGAACAGGAATTTATGCCCGATGAAATGCGTGGTACTAAGTATTTTGATTAAATGTAACATTTTTTTAACAGTACGCAATTTTATAGCTAAAAAATACTTTTTTAATATGGAAGTGAACGAAAGAATTGAAATGTGTGCATTTTAATTTTTGAGTGAACGACATAAAAGCCCGAAGGGCTTATGTGTGTAGTTAGTTTAATAAGGAAGTATTATGGGTGCTGTAACAACAGCTACTTTTGCGTTAAGAAATAGCGATAAAGCCATGCACGGTGAAGGCCTGCGTGGTGGTGTTGCTGCTGCACAGTTTGTCAATGTTACTGATATGCTCAGAGGCGGTTCCGGCCAAGTAGGCCAGTACGCTCAAAGTATTTTCGATAGCATAGATAATGTTGCTCAAGCAAGCCTTGGTGTTTCAAACGCTGCCACAAAACTCGCAAGTTTTACATCAAAAGCGGTTAATCCCTTGCTTTGTGTTGCAAGCGGGATGCGAGTTTTAAAAGATGAAGACAAAGACAAAGCCTTTACCGAAGAAGTTTGTGCTATGGGTGCGATGTTTGGGGCTGAAAAAATTGCTAAAATCGCGCGAAATGCGGCTGATAACGCTATAAAAACAGGAAGCCTGGACGATATTATAAAGAATCCGACCATTAAAAACTTTGGTGAAAACTTAATAAGTAAAATAAATGGTATGTCGAAAGGCGGTAAGACAGCTTTGTTTATTGCAGCTGAATTGCTTTTTGTGGGAATCTCGATTGCGGCGTTTAATAATGGCAAAAAACTGGGCCAATTGCTGACAGGCAGAAGCGAAACCGGACAAACCGAAAAACAGGCGGGTAAAACCTAGGCTTTTTTGCTCCTGTAGGCATTTCGGCCCGAGGCCTCAATTTGTCCTACGTCGCCATCGTAGTGCTATGTTCCACCGCCTCAACGGCGCTGTCACATTCGCACCGGCTTACGCTTTTTTATACATTTTTGCAATCTCGTTTTTGTAAGCTTCGATTACAACGTTTTTCTTAACTTTCATGCTTTGTGTCATCATGCCATTATCAATTGTGAACGGTTCTTTTACAAAATAAATGTCGTTTACACGTTCAAACGGTCTGAAAGCGGGACGAGATTTAATCTTTTGGTTCATCTCATTTAAAAGCATCGATTTAAAATCTTTAAGCGAATTAGGGTCAATGCCGGGTTTTTTATGCAATACGCGCCCAAGTTCGTCTTGATTGGCATAAACAAGAGCGGTTAAACACACCATGTCTTGCCCTGTCATAACAATTTGGCTGATGTATGGAATTTGAAGGCAAGTATCTTCAAGTTCGTCCGCTTCAATGTTTTCCCCATTTTGAAGAACAATAATGTCTTTAAGCCTGCCGCAAAGCACAAGGCTGTTGCCATTTGTAAGCCAGCCTAAATCACCTGTCGAGAACCAGCCTTCAGAGTCAATAACCGCGTCTGTTGCGGCTTGGTCGTGGTAATACCCGAGCATTAATTGCGGGCCTCTTACCATAACAAGGCCTTTTGCACCGTGCTTTAATATTTCACGAGTTGTCGGGTCAACAATTTTTACTTCTGTTTGAGGGAGCATCGGACCGACAGAATAAACTTTATTGTCCTCTTCTTTTCGAACAGCAAGAACAGGTGCAGTTTCGGTTAAACCGTAACCCACATAAAGGGCGACACCGATTGCTTCAAAAAAGTCTTCAACATGGTGCGGAAGTGCGCCGCCGCCTGAGATTCCTTTAATAAATCTTCCGCCAAGCGCATTTTTGATTTTTTTGTAAACAAATTTCATTGCGAATTTATCAAGCGGTTTTAGTATGTTTGCAACAAAAAACGGTATAATTTTTTCCGCAGGTGCCGGTGTTGAGTTATAAACACATCTGTTTTCCAGAATTCGAAGCATTTTTTTAGTGGTTTTTGAAACATTCAATAATGTGTTAAAAATAATCTGCGCTGCAATAGGCTTAGATTTAATTTCGGACATAATTGAATCGTAAATCGTTACCCAGATTCTTGGAACCGAAAAAAGGTAATTCGGGCGATATTTTGCCAAGTCTTTTTTAAAATTGCGTATATTGGTGTAGTGTTGTAAATTCACCCTTGAAAGCGCGTAATACTCACATGTGCGCTCATACATATGCCAAATTGGGAGAACACTGAGAACACTTTTGCCCACTTTAAGTTTAATAGCCGGGTGCACTTGGCTGATTTGAGCCAGAACATTACCGTGGCTTAACAAAATCCCCTTTGGCCTACCCGTTGTGCCTGATGAATAAACAATCGTGTACTCATCATTTTTATTGGTTTTAGGGCGCCAAAGCCTTTTATCTTTTGAAAATTCATCAAAATCTTCAAAAGTGAAGCAAGGGATATTGATTAAATTTTTGTAACCTTTTACGTCTTCCCTGCTTCCGATGTAGATAATAAATTTCGGGTTTTTGTTTGTGAAGTTTTTAGAAAGTGCCGTGACAACCTTAACATCGTCTGTTACAAGCGCAACACTTTGCGAGTGCTCGTAGATATATTCTAATTCTGCTGCCGGTGCTGCCGAGCCTCTTACCGCGCTCACGGCGCCTGCTGCACAAATTGCCTGGTCGACCACCATCCATTTTGCGGAATTTTCGCTAAAAAGAGCGATTTTGTGGTCTTTTTTGATACCCAGTTTTTGTAAACCTGCCGCAAAAGAAATAACTTTATTGTAGAACTCTTTTGTAGTAAGGCTTAAACCGCAATATTCATCGTTTAAAAGTAAATTCTCCGGATATTTTTCTGCGATGTTTCGCCAAATATCTGTTAGCGATTCTGTCTCTTTCGCTTCATTTAAGAAGCCCAAATGCTTCTTTAAAAAATTTGGTAGCCCCAAATCATTTTTTAATAAACTCAATGTCTAAACTCCAAACAATACGATAATATTATAATATTATAATTTAATGGCGGCTGTCAAATTATACGCCTTCGGACAAAACTTCCACAAAGCGCTTCACAATTTCTTCTCTATATTTGCCCCCGGAGTCTTTTTTGATTTGTTCGATTGCTTCGGCTTCACTCAGCGCAGCGCGATATGGCCTGTCTGAAATCATGGCGAAATAACTGTCTGTTATTAAAATAATTTGCGAAATTAATGGGATTTCTTCCCCCTTCATATGGTTAGGGTAGCCTGTTCCGTCCCAATTTTCGTGGTGATGTTCGATTATCGGAATAATATCTGAAATTTTTGAAATGGGTTTTAAAATTTCCCGCGCTGCAATAATCGGATGCGTGAAAACTTGCTCTCTTTCTTCGGGCGTTAATTCACCCGTTTTTTTCAAGATCTCGTTTGGAAGCATAGTATTTCCTATGTCATACAGAAGCATTGCAACTTTTAGTTTGTCGATTTCCGCTTTTGGAAGTTCAAACTTTTTAGCCAAAAGCGAAGCGAAATTTACTTTGTCTCGCGTAATGCCTTTTTCATGGTAGGGCGAATAAGATTTGTAAATTGTATCTACAACGCTGTAAAGAGTATCCTTTGTGGAAGCGCCCTGATTGAGCATCTCCTTTGATTGAAGTTTTTGACTGAGCGATTTTGCCGTTCTTGAATCGAAAGGAATACGGTGTTTTTCAAGAATTTCCACAAAAGTTTCGATTGCAACTTCTTGCCAGGACACTTCTTTTGCCGTTGTTGCCAACTTAACCTGGTTCCTGCCGGACTTTTTAGCCAGATACATTGCCCTGTCTGCAATTTCGATTAATTCGTCAATGTCGAGCGTGTGTTCAATAAACGTTGCGACACCTATACTTGCAGTGATTTTACCCACTTCATCGACCTGGCTGCTTTCAATCGATTGACGCAGCCTTTCTGCTGCAATCATCCCGCCTGCAGCATCAATACCCGGTAAAATTACGCTGAATTCTTCCCCGCCTATTCTTGAAGCTATGTCAACAGAACGGGCGTTTTCACTAATAGCTTTTGCAATTGCGCTGATAGCTTTGTCACCCGCGGCATGCCCGTGTGTGTCGTTAATTCGTTTTAAGTGGTCTAAATCAAGCGAAATCAAAGTAAAAGGCTGGTTTAAACGCAAAGCACGACTGGCTTCCCTTGAAAGGGCGTCTTCGTAAAATCTTCTGTTGAAAAGTTCTGTGAGGGGGTCTGTTACTGCTTGTTTTTTAACGGTTTCAAATAAGTTTGCAATTGTTATTGCAAGTTCGATTTGACGCCCAAAAAGATTCAGGAAATTAAGTTCATTTTCATTTGGCGCAATTCTTGGAGAAAACACAACCAAGCAGCCGAAAAATTCTTTTTAGCTAAACAGGGGTAAGAGAATTACGGATTTTGTGAGTATATTTTTTGTGGCTTCTTCGATTTTTTCTTTAGGTATATCGGGAAACGACTCGGACATGATTTTATCAACCTGGTTACACGAGGTTATTTTCCCGCTTGAAACCACTTCATCAACAATCCCGAAACGCTTGTAAGCAATTCTTAAGTCTAAAAATGATTGCCCCAGAACCGAGTTTAATCTTTCTGAAAATTCGTTATGCACAAATGTTCTGAAGGCAAAGAACTCGCCATTTACATCTGTTTGTTTTTGAATAATACAGCTGTATAAGTACCCAAATTCGCCGTAAAGGCTTTCTGCGATTGTTTCTAAAACATTTGAAAGCGGACGCGAAGAGTTCATCATATCCCAAACATGCTCGAGTGTTAAAAGAGCTCTGTTTGCTTTGTGCAATTCCTCAGTGCGTTGGGTAATTTCTTTTTCAAGCGCCATGTTGCGGTGGTATATCTCTATTACATCGCTTTTTGAGCTGTCTATTTTATCCTCAACTATTTTGAGGCCTTCTGTTGATTTTTTAAGCCATTCGAATAAACCCATAGCTTCTATTATATCATTTTTTCCGAATTTTGACAGGGTGTTATGATTTGGTTAATTTTTTAAAATACTATCTATCGGAGGTTTCTTAAAGAAGCTGGTTTTGTTTGCTTTTACCATCGCTTGTATTCCGGTGTTTTTTTGTCCTTCCATAGTTTTTATTGCAGCTTTTCTTTGCGCTGCTAATGCGTTTAGGTTTTTTTTCTCTGCTTTGGCTGCCGCCTTTGCTGCTTTTGCCGCTGCTTTCACAGCTTTTTTATCGGTTTTTTGAAAAACATCTCCGATTCGGGCATTTCCAACACCATTCTTTTTTGCTGTAAGCGCAAGAGCCGCAGTCAGCCCTAAAAGTAATACGGCTATAAAGCAATTTCTGATATTTTTCTGATTTTTTTCTTTAGCCCGATTATCGTAGTCCTCTTGCTTGTTGATGTTATTTATCGGGGCATAAAAATTTCTTTGCATCGGATGATTAAATGCTTGTCTTGTTCTGATTGGCATATTATACATAAATAAAATCCACTTCACTTTCTGCCTATGTATATATAAACGTAATTAGTGTATAAAAATTGCTTCAATATTGGATAATACGGGGTTGTGTCAGCAACAAATTTTACTTTAAAGAAGGTTTGATATATAATTGTGCGCATCAAGACAGATGAGGTAAAAATGGTTAATTCGGTTGTATTGGTAGGCAGAGTAGGGCAAGACCCTGAAACAAAATTTTTTGAAAGCGGCAAAGCAAAATGTACATTTTCGATTGCTGTAAACCGTTGGAACTCTAGAACCAAAGAGGAAACAACCGATTGGTTTAACGTTGAAGTCTGGGATAAGCAAGCCGAAGTTGCGGGCCAGTGGGTAAAAAAAGGTTCGCTTGTCGGGGTTGAGGGCAGGCTGGCTGTTAATAAATGGACGGCGCCTGATGGAACACAGGCCGAAAGATTTATTATCAGGGGGCAAAACGTAAGACTTATGGGTTCAAAAAGGGATTCCGGCCAGGAATAAGGTAGAGTATGTTAATCGCTAACATAATCGGGATAATCGCAGATGACCTCACAGGCGCGAATGATACAGCTTTGCAATTCCATGCCAAGGGCTGCAACACGGAAATTCTTATTGATTACAAAGAAGTCAAAAAGTTGCGTTCAAATATCGGCGCTATTGCAGTTTCAACCGAAAGCCGCAACATTGATTCCCAAACTGCTGCTGCAAAGACATATGAAGCTTGTGTTGCCCTGAGAGAAAATTTTGGCGTTGAACATTTTTATAAAAAAATTGATTCCACCCTTCGCGGTAATGTAGCGCTTGAAATTATTGCTGCGCTTGAAGCTACAGGGAAAGATGCTGCAATTGTGGCACCTGCTTTTATTCAAGAAGGAAGAATAACAATCGGTGGTTACCAGCTTGTGAAAGGCGTTCCGATTGAGCGCACAGAAGCAGCTCGCGACCCGCATGTGCCGATTTACGAGTCTTCAATACCAAACATTTTAAAACGTCAGCTTGATGAAGCACAAAAAGAACAGGTGGGGCTTGTAGAACACGCTATTGTTACAAAAGGCGCCGGGCCACTTACTCTTAAAATAAATGAGCTTGTTGCAGCAGGTAAAAAGTTGATTGTTTGTGACGCAGTTTCTGTGACCGATATTGAACAAATTGTTATGGCCATGCGCAAGTGTTCTTATGATGTCTTGCCTTGCGGCTCTGCCGGTTTGGCGCAAGCGCTTTCAGACGGCTGGGTTGATGTTTACGAACAAAAACAGAACATAAACAAAAAATTTCCGCCTCTGCCGAAATTGGTGCTGTCGGGCTCTGCTACGCAGCTTTCGACTTTACAAATTAAAAAATTACAGTTTGATGATGATTTTGAAAATACCTACATTTTGAGTTTACACCTGAACGATGTGCTTGACGGGCTTAACCCTGCGATTGTTCAGCGCGCGGCCAATAATTTAGCAAAAAATAATATTGTTGTGGTGCATGTGGGCGAACTTGAAACAGAAATTGAAGACGAACATTCTCAGTCGCGCGAACGCTTAATTGATGAGGGTATTAGCCGTGATGACCTTGCACATAGAATAACAGATTATCTTTCGACCCTATTGGGCGAGTTGAAAAAAGTCAAAGAGTTTATTTTGGTTACAATTGGCGGTGAAACCTCTTATAAATGCGCCAAAGCTCTTGGTGTGCAACATTTACAGGTTATCGACGCGGTGCTGCCCTCAATTCCTTTGTGTATGGATGATAATGCGCAATTAATTATTACAAAATCCGGAAATTTAGGCACCTCAACCACTTTAGTTGAAATTATGAAGTATTTTTCTGACCATGGGTAGAATTGCAATTACAGTCGGCGATTTAAAGGGAATTGGCGAAGAGATTGTTACAAAGGCGCTTTTAGAGCTTAATTTGCCTCGAGATGAGGTTATAATTATCGGTAAAAAAATTGATGCACCATACGATTTTGTTGAAGTTGATAGTACCGATAATGGTAAGTTTTGCTATAGTTGCCTTGAGACTGCCTGTGAAATGGCTAAGCGCAATGAAATAACGGCGCTTGTAACGGCGCCCGTTTCAAAAGAAGCGCTTTACAAATCAGGCTATAAATTTAGCGGGCAGACAGAAATTTTAGCTAAACTTTTTGATGCCGAACCGGAAATGCTTTTTATTGCCCGCGATTTAAGAATTATGTTATTAACGAGGCACTTGCCTTTAGCGCAAGTGCCGAGTGTGATAAATAAGGAAATGGTTATTGAAAAAACTTTGCGTTTAAACGCTTTTTTGCGTGACAAATTAAAAATCGAAAACCCGAAGATAGCTTTTTGTGCGCTCAATCCCCACGCAGGTGAAGGCGGCATTTTGGGCAGAGAAGAAATTGAAATAATTAACCCGGCGCTTGAAAAATTGCGCACCCAAGGGATTGATGTAATGAACACAATCAGCGCTGACGGGCTTTTTGCAAAGATCGGTAAAAAATATATTGCGGATGAAAAACAAGACTATAACGCCATAATTTCAACTTTTCACGACCAGGCGCTAACTGCTGTTAAAGCCCTTGCATTTGATGAAGTTGTTAACACAACTATCGGCCTTAAAATAATTCGCACTTCACCCTCATCCGGCACGGCTTATGACATTGCAGGCAAAGGAATTGCCGATTCTAAAAGCATGGTCGAAGCGATTAAGCTTGCAGCTACCCTAAACAGTTGATACAGCTAGAATTTCTTTATAAAAGATGCTATAATTGTAGCAGTGTAGCAACTGTGCGGTGCAATTATGTCCTCCTTCAACATTAACGGCCCACAAAATAAGCCCATGATTCAAGAATCGCAGAATATGAAAAACAACGGCGGCGGCGGAAACCTGGGGTATTTTCCGCGCGGTAAGAAGAAAAAGGACGATAAAACAGATGAAGAAATAAACGATTATTTCATCAAAGAAACCGACAACGAAGAAAAAGAAGACGGCAAGGGCAAAAAAGAAGGTCTTTTCGAAAAACTGAAAAGCAAAATCAAAGAAAAAGTTGAAGATATAGCAGAAACAACATCACAGGCAAGTAAAAAAGAAACACCGGCGCCCAAAAAAGACGGGTTTTTAAGTTTATCTAAGAACGTTGAAAATACATAAATTTAAAAATTAAGCTTGTGTTGTATAGGTTCGCACTCAAACAAATCGCCCATTTGACAATTTAAAATATCGCAAAGTTTATCCATATTCTCGTAAGATGGCTGTGTGCGTCCGTTTGCCCAGGAATAAACCGTTTGCTGCGGCAGCCCGAGCTCCTTTGCAAGCTTGTAGAGGCTAAAATTTTTGTTATCCTTTGCTATTTCTTTAATTTTAATTATCATCTTTCCCCACGTTATCATTATAATTGAACCGTAATCTTTATAAATCATATAAATAAAGCAGAAAAAAAAGCGAATTTGAGCATATAATAAGATTGTATAATATTTGCTTTTTTACCAGAAGATATTATAAAATAGTTATCAAACAAAATTGAGGATAGAAATGAAGAAGTTATCAGCACTATTTATTGCAATTTTTATGGGCATAAGCGCGTTTAATGCTGCTTGGGCGATTAAAACAATCGTAATTACGCCTTTAGTTCGAAGCGGAATCCAAAAATATAAGGTGGGTAATTATCTTGGCGCTAAACAAGACATCCAAGACGCGATTAGCAAAAACCCGAATGATCCAATAGCGAATTATTATTTGGGCAATGTTTACACAAAAATCGGTGATAAAGATAAGGCCGTAGGCGCTTATCAAAGAGTTATCGAAATAAATGAAAACAAAGGTCTTTCAACGTATGCCGGTGTTGCAATTATTTGCCTCAACGAGCCTGTGGCTAAGGCTGAATTTGTAAACCCGGTTGATGCGGCAGTTGGTAACCCGGTTCAAAATGCAGAACAGGCAAGCGCATGTACAAATGCAAAAAATATGCTTAAAGGTTCAGAGGCCGAACAAGACATGAACGCATTTATTCGCTCGGGTCAATTTATGCATCAGGAAGCAAGAGACAAAATAAAAGAGAAATCTTTGCAAAATGTTCAACAAAAAATTAACAGCGATGAAAAGAATATAGATTTTTCAGAATTCAAATACTTAAATGATGCTTCAGGGGCTATGCCAAGCGACAAAGAAATTGCAGATGCCGTTAAAACGCTTGCGAAAGCCGGTTTTAACCCGCTTAACTATACAACAACACAAGGTTTCAGTCCTCAATTGGCGCAATTGAATTACATGGTTCCAAATAACAATAATGCTAATTCGGGTTTTGAAATGCTGCCTTATTTAATGCAGCATGACGGTTATAAAGATGGTAAAGTCAGCCCGCAATTACTTCAAAATATGATGATGGGCCAATTGATGTCAAGCTATGACCTTGGCGGCACAAGCAACAACAGGGGTTTTTAAGTGGCGCCAGATAGCAAAACAGTTATTTCATCAACAAGATTCGGGGATATAGAAATTGATAAGTCGCTGTTTTTTGAGTTTGTGGCGCCGATAATCGGTTATAACGGCCACAGGTTTTTTGCCCTTATCGATAATAAACCCGATTCGCCTTTTAAATGGCTTCAATCGGCTGAAGACCCGGAACTTGCTTTTCCTATAACGCTTCCCAGCTATTTCAACATTGACTACACTTTTACAATAGAAGATGCTGAAGCTGAATTACTCGGGGTAGAAAAAGCAGAAGATGTTATGGCAATTAACATTGTAAATATCCCCCATGATTATCCGCAAGAAGCTACAGTGAACCTTTCAGCGCCAATTGTTATTAATACGAATACAAACAGCGCAATGCAAATTATTTTGAAAAATACTGATTACAAAGTTAAACACTCCTTATTCTCTTGAGGAAAAATGTTAGTTTTAACAAGAAAAGTAAACGAAAAATTGATTATCAATGGCAATATTGAAGTTGTTGTGCTTGATGTTACGAAAAATTCCGTACGGATTGGTGTAAAAGCGCCGAGTGATGTGCAAATTTACCGTGAGGAAATTTATCGGGAAATTCAAAAGGCTAATAACCTTGCTGTGAGCGCAAACCCTGAAGATATTGGCAAAATTGGGGTCGGGAGCGCGAAAAAATTTGACTTGATCTCGAAATTGAAAAATGATTAGTGCAGATGCGAAAACCTTATTTTACGAAAAACGCTACAATGAGGCTTTTGAAATTTTTAAAAATAACAAAATGCCTTATGAGGCGGGACTTTGTAAGCTTTTAACCGGTGATATTGAGCGTGCAAAAAATATTTGGCAAAGTGTTGAAACTCCTTGTATAGCAACGAATTGGGGCCTAATTGTCCTTGATTTAATAAAATTAAAAAGTATTAAACCCCCCTGCTACTTTCAAATTCGTAGTTTTTTGGAGGTTTATCTTAACCTTTTTATTGAAAACGGGCTTGTTGAGTATGCCGAAAATTTAATTAGCGCGTATGAAATTTTTTCACGTGTAAATTTTGAAAGTTGTAAATTCATTGCCCGAGCACTTTTTGCACATAAATATTGGGAGCTTGCACTTGAATTTATTGAAAAATCGCGCGGTATTTGCTACCCCGACCCTGAGGCGCTTTTAATTGAAGCGCAATGCTTTCATATACTTTGCAGGCCGGATAAAGCACTAAAATCGCTCAACGAATTGCTTGAAATTCTGCCGGATTATGTTCCCGCAGTTGAACTTAAACGGGAAATCCAAAGCGTTCAATCTTTTTAATACTTCTTATTAAAAGTATTGCCGCGATAATACTTGCCACTAAAAGAGCTACCGTTAGGCCGCTCCAAAAGCCAAAGAGCACTATATTGTATTTATAGGCCAAAATACAGCCGATTGGAATTGAGAAAACGAAGTACGAGAAAAGCATTGTGTACATAATCGCTTTGGTTTTTTTGAGCCCTTTTAGCGCGCCCGAAGCGGCGCATTGAACGCCGTCAAAAATTACAAAGCAAACCACAAGAAAAATAACGGGCAACCCCGCTTTAACAACCTCGGGGTCATTTGTAAAAATATGCATCAGTTGAGAAGGAAAAGCGCTATACAAAATAACGCAAGCCAACATAAAGGCAATAATAAGAACTGTTCCATGGGTTGAATATTTAATAATATCCTTCAGGCACTTTTCACCATTGGCGAAACCGACTTTAATTGCTATAGCGTTTGAAATTGAAAGCGGCACCATATACGTAACAGAGGTCATTGTGATAATAACGTTGTGTGCGGCAGAATAAATAGCCGAAAATTTCCCGACTAAAACAGCGGTTATGTTAAAGCCCATAAACTCGCTGAAAAGCGCTATAGAAATAGGCCAGCCTGTTTTTATGAGGTCTTTAAGATAAATTTTAACTTCTTTTGCGCAGGTTTTTAAAAATCTTCTGCAATAAAAAAGTAAAATTATCCCCTCCAAAGTTCTTACAACCAAGGCTGCAATCGCAAGCCCTTTGGCTCCAAGCGACGGAATAGCACCAAAGCCGAACACCAAAACTACACTAAGAATAAGGTTCACAAAAATCGAAACGATTGAGATAACGTTTGGGAATACAACAATTTCATAAGCTTGCAAAAACTCTTTGCAAGCGACAAAAACAAACACCCCGAAAACCGAAAAACTTGTGATTTGAAGGTACTCAACAACAAGCGGCGTCATATTTCCGGCCAAATGAATGTAAGGCACTAAAGCTACAATAAGCCAAATAAACAAGAAGGTGACAAAGCTGACTAAAAGCGAATACTGGAGCGACACCGTAAAAAGGTTTTTGCAAGGTTTTCTTGCGCCTCTGAGGTTTGCGATAACGGGCGAAATGCTTGCCAAAAAACCGATACCGGCTATTAAAAATGTCATAAAAATTGCAGTTGCAACGCTGATTGCAGCAAGGGTTAGGGTTGAATGTCTCCCTGCTACAATAACATTTCCCGCGCCAATTAAAATATTGCCTAAATTTCCCAGTACAATAGGAATTGATAGGCTGATTAAATCTTTATAATAATTGAAATTATTGTTAACACAATTTGCTGCCATTCCTTAAGAATAGCACGAAAAAAGCATGGGTTGTTTACGTTTTTAACTTGCGCGCTTCAACATCTGACTAAGAGTCATTTCTTGCTTTGAGGATTTTTTTGCCGGTGCTTCATCATGTAAGCTCATATCGTGATTTTCAAAATGTGCTAACCCAATCATACATTCCTGCGGGTCTTCAAAACCCAACAAATTCTTTATAAAATTAATTAAACCATTCATTATTCTTTCTCCTTTGGTATTATATTAAATTTTTTTACTTTGTTTATCATACATTTTCTCTATTTTGTGAAATTTTTTAATTCCCGCTTATGTTATATTAATTTCATATGAATAAAGAGCTTGAAATTAACTTTTCGTATAATAAAATTTTTGAAATTCTTAGCGGTTCGGATGATACCTTGAAAGCTTTTGCTGTTTTAGAATTGGACGAAATACGCTCTGGGGTTGACTTTGAGCTTTTAATTAAACATTTAACAAATTGCGATGGCCGCCTTAGAGAAATTGTTTCTTCAAAATTGGTTGAATTAGCGCCTGGAAAGTGGCTTGAAGGGCATATTTCAACTCTTCTTGATGCCCTTTGTGATGTTAACCCCAACGTTGCAAGAAATATTGTGGAATTAATTTCTGTGACAAGCCTTAAGCTTGAAGAGCCTCTTTTGGAGCGTATTGAAGATATTTTAATGACGATTGAGAAAAATTCAAAACCAAAAAAGTGGCGCACTCAAAAAAACCATGTTCTTACAAAAATAATTTTCCACCTTTACTGGTGCCTGGAAGCTTTGGCGGTTTTTTCAGATACTTTGCCCCGTGAAAGAGTGATTAAAATTCTTAACACAACAAGCGATTTTGTGGATTATACTATTCGCGAGAAAACAGCAAAAATACTGGCGAAAATGCCAAACCCGCCCGAAGATTTGTTAAGTAAAATGCAAAATGATGATAATTTCTATGTCAGATTGAGTTTTTGTGATAAAATCTAAAAAACAGATATTGGGGATAAACCATGATTTCAACTAACGATTTAAAAACAGGTTTAACGCTTAAAATTGACGATAAACTCTGGTCCGTTCTTGAATTTTTGCATGTGAAACCGGGCAAAGGTTCAGCGTTTGTGAAAACAAAAATCAAAAACGTTGAAACAGGCCAGGTGATTGAGCGTACCTTCCGCGCAGGCGAAAAAGTTGAGCGCGCTATGCTCGAGCGCTCTGAAATGCAATACCTTTACAAAGAAGGCGCAGATTACGTGATGATGAACACCGAAACCTACGAGCAAATGAACGTGCCTGAAAATGCCATAGGCGATGGCGTTAAATATTTAAAAGAGAATATGAACGTACAAATTTTGGTTCATGACGGAAGAATCATCGGTGTCGATCTTCCAAACCAAGTTGAATTAGAAGTTGTAGACACTCCGCCTGCTGAAAGAGGCAACACCGCAAGCGGTTCTACAAAACCCGCAACGCTTGAAGGCGGCGCAACCGTTAACGTACCGTTCTTTATTGTGAATGGTGATATGGTAAAAGTTGACACAAGAACGAACGAGTATTTAAGTAAAGTATAGAACACACAAATTTCAGTATGAAATTTGACAGGAGCAAAATAAAATGAATTTTGAAGTTGAATATATTGATAAATTAGCCAAATTGATTAACAAAAACGAACTTAGCGAGATTTTTCTCGAAGATGGCGACAAAGCAATTATGATTAAAAAGGGCGGCGAGTTTATTCAAACCGTTGCAGCCCCGGTAGCAGTGGCTCAAGCTCCTGTGGCGCCTGCGCCTCAAGCGGCTCCTGCTGAAGTTAAAGCTTGCGTACCGAAAGGGACAGCGATAACTTCCCCAATGGTAGGCTCGTTCTATCAAGCGCCGTCACCGGGCGCAAAACCTTTTGTTAAAGTGGGCGACACGGTTGCTGTTGGCCAAGTTGTTTGTATAGTTGAAGCAATGAAATTAATGAACGAGATTGAGGCGGAAGTTTCAGGTAAAATTACTGAAATTTGTGTGGAGGACGGTCAGAGCGTGGAATACGGCCAAGTTCTGATGTATGTAGAGTAAAATATGATTAAAAAAGTTTTGGTGGCTAACAGGGGCGAAATTGCGCTCCGTGTTATAAGGGCTTGTAAGGAATTAGGCATAGCAACAGTAGCGATTTATTCGCAAGCAGACGCAGACAGTTTACACGTTTCGTTCGCGGATGAAGCTTATTGCATCGGCCCTGCGCCAAGTTCCAAAAGTTATTTGCACATTCCCGCGGTAATTTCTGTTGCGCTTACAACGGGCGCTGACGCTATTCACCCCGGTTACGGGTTTATGGCTGAGAGGGCTGATTTTGTTGATATTTGCACCGAACACAACATTAAATTTATCGGGCCGAGTTCTGATGCTATGAGAAAAATGGGCGATAAAGCAACCGCAAGAGCTACAATGATAGCAAGCGGCGTGCCTGTAACACCCGGTACTGGGCTCATTCAAGACCCTAAAGAAATAAAAGAATTTGCAAAAAAGGTGGGCTATCCTGTCATCATTAAAGCTACCGCAGGCGGTGGCGGCAAGGGCATGAGAGTTGTAAATTCGGAAGCCGAAGTTGAAGACAACTTTAATTTGTGCCGCCAAGAAGCGCAAAACGGTTTCGGTAACCCTGATGTTTATTGCGAAAAATATCTTTTAAACCCGCGCCATATTGAGGTTCAAATTTTAGCCGACAGTTATGGAAATGTAATTCACCTTGGCGAGAGAGATTGTTCAATTCAAAGACGCCATCAAAAATTAATCGAAGAAGCTCCAAGCCCGGCAATTACAGAAGATATGCGCAAAAAAATGGGCGAAGCTGCTGTAAATGCTGCGCAAGCCATCAATTATGAAGGTGCCGGCACAATAGAATTTTTGCTTGATGAAAACGTTCCAAAAACCGCTGAAAACCCGACAGGTAAAGCGTATTACTTTATGGAAATGAACACGCGTATTCAGGTTGAACATTGCGTTAGCGAAATGATTTCAGGTGTGGACATTGTAAAAGAACAGCTAAGAGTGGCTTCAGGCTTGCGTTTAAGCGTAAAACAAGAAGACATTGTTCTTCGCGGACATGCTATTGAATGCAGAATTAACGCGGAAGACCCCGAGAAAAATTTCCGTCCTCACGCGGGTAAAATTGAAGGCTACATTGCTCCGGGCGGCTTTGGTGTAAGGGTAGATTCTCACGCTTATACCGGCTATTCAATTCCGCCGCATTATGATTCGATGATAGGTAAATTGATTTGCTGGGGCAAAGACCGCGAAGAAGCGCGCCTTCGCTCAATTAGGGCGCTTGGTGAATATATAGTTACAGGTATTAAAACCACAATTCCTTTCCACCGCGAAATTTTGGACAACGAAGTGTTTATAAGCGGCAAATTCGACACAAGTTTTATGGAAAAACATTTTAAAAGCCCGGAATAGAGGCTCCAATGGATTCTACGGAAACTATTATTAAAAATTTGGTCGACCACGCGGCTCACACAGGCGTGAAAATTTATTATGTCGGCGGCATTGTGCGCGATATGCTTCTCGGGGTGCCTGTTAAAGATATCGACATTGTTGTTGAAGGCGACGCGATTGAGTTTTGCGGCAACCTTGAAGGTGCTCAAATTCTTTCCACTCATCCTGATTTTGGCACTTGCAAAGTGTGTTTCAAGGGTGTTGAAATAGATTTTGCTTCAACGCGGCAAGAATCTTACCCCCAAAGCGGCTGTTTGCCCGTTGTTAAAAATATTGGCTGTGAGTTAAAACGCGATATTTTGAGACGAGATTTCACGGTTAATTCGATTGCGCTTGATCTTGAAACGGGCGAAATTGTTGATTATTTGGGCGGTGTTGAAGATTTAAAAGCTAAAAAACTAAAAATTTTGCACCCTGAGAGCTTTATTGATGACCCTACGCGAATTTTGCGCGCGCTTGATTTTGAATTGCGCTTTGGGTTTAGACTTGCAGATGAAGTGGTATTCGCGCCATCGCGCGAAGGGCTTAGTTTTGCGCGCGTAGATTTAACCTTATGGAAACTTTTTTCCGGCCCGAAACCTCTTGAAGCTTATGAAAAAATTACAGAAAGAAAATTATATAAAATTTTTCAAGACGATGCGCCCGAAACCTCATCTGAGCGCCTAAAAGAGTGTATGGAAAAATTCGACGCAAACCCAAGGGCACTCTTGTTTAAAGCAGTCAAAAACGAACTGCCTTCACTATTAGCTGCGCAAACAGACTATGAAATTTATAAAGCCCTGAAATCGTATTTGAAGCACAATGAAATAAAGCAGATTACACCATTAATTACAGGCGATGACCTTATTGCGCTTGGTATCACTCAAGGCCCGAAAATTGGTGAAATTCTTGAAAAACTCTTAGAAATAAGATTGAATGCCCCTGAAAGCGCGCCAAAAACACGCGAAGAAGAGTTAAAACTGGCTACCCGGCTATAAATTCCAAATACTTTTCCAGTGCTTTATATCCGTCAGAAAATTCATCTGTAGGAAAATATTTTGTCGTTTGAAGGTATTTTAGTTCCTTTACGCGAATTTCAAAAAGCTGTTCGGCGTGTTTTTTCAAAAATTCATCTTTTGAATTTGCCCATTTTTTAATGCTCTCAAGCTCCTGATTAATATGGCGAATGCTTGTCTGCTCAAGAGTTGAAAAATTATAGTGCTTAAGAAGCGAAACTTCTGAATTGGTAGGCTTTACAGGTACTGCGCTAAAGCCGAAAACTTTTTTAATTATCATATAATTATCGGCAAGGCGTTTATGTGAAGCAGGAATTTCACGCTTCGCAATTAAGCTCGACATCCCAAGCGTGTCGTAATAATCGGAATTTACCTCACCATATTGGGCATTTAGCCCATTTTTAACAAAGCTATAAATAATCCCTGTTCCAATCTGTATGTTCACAATAATACTACGTTCAAAATGATTTGTCATTAATTGTTTATTATTGTAAAATTAGTTAATGTAGATTTGCGGAGTATTATCAACTATGGAAAGAACATTTGTCGCGTTCAAGCCGGACGCTGTAAAAAGAGGTTTAATCGGAAGAATCATCAAAAGGTTCGAAAATAAAGGATATAAAATTATCGGTTTAAAAATGATGGTTGTTTCAAGAGAACTTGCTGAAAAACACTATGGCGAGCACGTTGGCAAACCATTTTACCCAAGGCTTATTGACTACATTACAAGCGGCCCGGTTGTTGCAATGGTGCTTCAAGGCGAAAACACTGTTGAAGGTGTGCGCCATATGATGGGTTCAACTCGCCCGAATGACGCCGAAGTCGGCACAATCAGAGCAGATTTTGCGCAAACCATGGAATTTAATGTTGTTCACGGTTCAGACAGCGTTGAAAGTGCAAACCGTGAAATAAACTTATTCTTTAAAGAAGAAGAACTTTGCACAGGTTGGAAAACTACACTTGAAACAGTTATGGAGTGCGGTTAAGCGTGGGCGCGCAGCAAACCTTTAGTTTTCAGCTTTTAAAAAAATGCGGTGCAACAAAAGCTCGCGCGGGTCTTTTTTCAACTCCGCACGGCGATATTGAAACGCCGATTTTTATGCCTGTCGGTACAAATTCTGTTGTAAAAACTCTTACAAAAGAACAAATTGAAGCCACCGGCGCACAAATTATTCTTGCCAACTCTTATCACCTTTATTTAAAACCCGGTACAGAACTTATTAAACGTGCGGGCGGAGTCCACAATTGGATGAATTTTCATAAACCAATGTTGACTGATTCTGGCGGGTTTCAAGTTTTTTCACTGGCAGATTTAAGAAAGATTAAAGAAGACGGCGTAAAATTTTCTGACCCTAAAAACGGCAATAAACACTTTATTTCCCCGGAAATTTCAATGCAAATTCAACACGATATTGGGGCGGATATTATTATGGCTTTTGATGAGTGTGCACCTTATCCTTGTGATTGGGAACACGCTAAAGGGGCAATGGAACGCACCCACCGCTGGCTAGAAAGGTGTTTTAAGGCGCATAATGAATTAAGCGTAACTGAGCGCGCTGCGGGACGTTTGGAGCAAGCCCTTTTCCCCATTGTTCAAGGGGCGTTTTATGACGATTTAAGGGTGGAATCGGCCAAAGTCATTTCAAGCTTCGAAGCGCACGGTTATGCTATTGGCGGCGTGAGCGTGGGCGAACCTTTGGAAATGAAAAACCACGTTGTGGAACTTGTGGCACCATTGTTGCCTGAAAATAAACCGAGATATTTAATGGGTGTGGGTACACCGGTTGACCTCATTGAAGGGGTTAGGCGCGGAATTGATATGTTTGATTGCGTTTTGCCCACAAGAAACGCACGCCACGGAACGTTTTTCACAACCTATGGCAATAAAATTGTTAAAAATAAAGAGTTTGAGGATGATTTCAGCCCGTTAGATGAAAATTGTGACTGCCCGACTTGCAAAAACCATACTAAAGCTTATATTCGCCACCTTTTTAAAGCAAGTGAAGTTACAGGCGCTACACTTTTAAGTATTCACAATATTCACTTTTTGATCAACCTTATGAAGCAAACGCGCGTTGCCATTTTAGAAGGCCGCTTTGAAGAATTTGCCGCAGAGGTGATAAAAAATCAAGGCTTGTGATATAATCCCATTGAAAGTAGGCGGATAATCGCGCCAATGTAAGTTGGTGAGGAAAGTCCGGGCATCCAAGGGCAGGCCTCTTGAGAAATCAAGTGCGTGTGAACGTGAGGACAGTGCCACAGAAAAGAAAACTACCGCAAGGTACAGGTGCAACGGTGGAGTAAAAGCCCACCAGCGGGTTTCGAGAGGAACTCGGCTCGGTAAACCCAGGCAGGATGCAAGTTTGAATGTGTGAAAGGGCTGCCCGTCCGCTTCCTTCAAGAAGGCGCACGAAGAAACGCTAGAGGTGTCCGCGCAAGCGGCATCCCAGACAGATGATTATCTTAAAAACAGAACCCGGCTTATTGCCTGCTTTCATTATTTATTGTTTCGTGCTGCTTTTTAAATAAGCCTTAAGCTCTGTGCTGCGTTTTTTAACGTAATCTATATAATCGTCTTTTTTCGCGCCCTCGGCCGCTCTTAAGGCAAGATATTTGTCATAATTGTCCACTGCTTCTTTGTAACTTTCGGAATTATCAAATGCGGTGGCAAGCCCGTAAACCGCAAGTGAAAACTTGGGGTCAATCTCGATAGCCTTTTTGTATTGCGCGATTGCTTCTTTGGGTTTTTTCTGTTCGTCAAAAATCAAGGCTTTGTAATAATAAGCGTATGAATTTTTGGGATCTGTCGCAATGATTTTATCAAACGCGGCCAGTGCTTTTGGATAATCAGGTTTTTCAAAAAGCGCAATAGCATCATCAAGTGCTTTAGCGTCTTTACCCTGGCTTATAATATTAAGCGCATTTTTAGCTTCTGCATTGTTAGGGTTGAGCGCAAGAACTTTTTTGAGCCAAATTTCCGCTTGCGTATCATCATTTAAATCCATATAAGCGCCTGCTATGCCTTCAGTGGCGTCAATGTCTTTGGGGTTTTTGGCAAGAACTTTCTTGTAGTATTCAATAGCGTTTGTATGATCGTTCAATTCAGAATAACAAGCCGCAATTGCGCTCAAAACCTCGGGTGTTTGAATTGGTATTTTTTGGTAAGTTTCAAGAGCCATTTTATAGTTTTTAGCGTCCCAATATTGTGTTGCGGTTTTGTAAATGTCGCCTGCTTGTTCTTTTTCTAAATTTCCTTTGGCCTCAACCAATTTTGGGTTGTTTGGAAGCATGTTCAAACCCCAGTCGAGCGTTCCTTTGGCATTTTTGAAATCATTTTTGTTAGAGTATAAATTTGCAAGGTTAAGATACCCGTCCGTATATTTCGGGTTAAGGTTAAGCGCGTTTTTATAATATTGAATTGCTTTTTCGTGTTGACCTGCTTTGTGGGCCTGATAAGCAAAATCATATTGTGCGTTGAAATCTGTCGGGTTGTTTTGCGCTTCAACTTCAAGGTAAGACAATAATTCGCCGGGCGAGAAAGAACTTCCGGTAATTCTTGCTATGGCGGCTTTTGCGTCTTTTGTTTCGTTGTCATTCACACCGCCGAGCGCTGCGATTTTTTTATAAGTTGCAATTGCGCCGTTGTAGTCTTTAATTTTTTCTTGCGTTTGGGCTTTATAAAAAAGTACATCCTTATTGGTAGGCTCTTTGAGTAAAATTTTATCGTATACGCTGATTGCACCCTGCGAATCGTTTTGGGCTTCATATAGTGAAGCGAGATTGTATAAAATATTTACATCGTTAGGCGATAAAGCAATTGCCCTTTGATATTGGCTTTGAGCACCCAAAAAATCACCTTTTTTTTGTAAAATTATAGCAAGGTTCATAAAAGCTTGAGCATCATTCGGGTTGACATTTGTTCTTGAAACCCATAAATTTTCAAGCGTTTCAAGAAGTTCGGCGTTTTTCTCGCCGTATTTCAGCGCAAGGTTAAATTCTTCTGTGGCGGCTTCAACGTTGCCGGCATCATCCAAAATTAAGGCATATTTATAGTGAACTTTTGCGTTTTTCTCGTCCATTTTCAAAAGTTTTCGATAACAATTTATGGCTTCAGCTTGATTGTTTAGGGATTTATAAATATCGCCTGCGTTTTCAAGAGCCTGTTTTGAGTAAGTTGAATTATTGAAAAGTTGGGCAAAATCATAACCTGCAGCAGATAATTCCCCTTGTGTGCGAAGAATTTTAGCCATTTCAAAGCGCTGGGCGACGGCTTGGTTTTCACCATACTTCGCCTCAAGCGAAGCCAGATTCGAAACGGCCTGACTTACAACATTTGCGCCGATTTGGCTCTCGGGCAAGTCGCCCCAATATTTCATATAAAAAAGAGCGTTTTTAAAATCCACAATTGCTTTTTTGGGTTCATTGCTCTGGTTAACGTAAAAATCTGCGCGGGCTAAATAGCAATATATAAGCGCGTTTCGAACGGTATTATCATAAGGTTTCGCCCTTAAAACTTTTTTGAATTCCAAAATTGCGCTTGAATATTTGTTCGCCTTAAAAAGTGTTACGCCGTTATTATAATATTCATTGAAACGGGTGTAGTTGTCCATATCTGTTGCTGCGTAGACGTTTTGGGAAATGAGCGCCAGTGCGGCCGTTGAAATTAATATTTTCTTAAGCATAATTTGACTCCGTTTTATAAAAGAATTATACAATAAACTTAGCCCGTTTTTATACACAGGAGAGCAGTTTTTTTGAGATATAATGAAAATTATGCAACTTACATACATTAATAATAATCAAAATAAACTTCTTATTTTCTTTTGCGGTTTTTACACTGACGAAAACTGTTTTAAAGATTTTGACCATAAAACGCACGACATTTTACACGTGTATGATTATTCCACAATAGATTATGATATTTTTGACGATTTTGATTTTTCACCATATACAGAAATTGACCTTATTGCTTACTCTTACGGCGTTTGGGCCACAGGTGTGATGAATTTGGCGCGCGCTTTACCCAAGATCGACAGAAGTTTAGCGATTTGTGGCACTTTTAAACCGATTGATGATGTTTACGGTGTGCCGTCTAAAATTTATGACATCATGTTAAAAAACTTGAACACTTCCACACTTTCTACTTTTGAAAGCAAGATGTTTCAGGGCGCGGAAATCAAAAAATCCGCGCGTACAATTGAAAATTTGCGTGAGGAGTTGGAAAACATTAAAGAAATGAGCGCGATGAAAACCCATTTTGATTTTGATTCTGTGATTTGTGCGAAAAATGACAGAATTATTCCGTTTTCTTCACAGGAAAACCACTGGGCGACCCACCCTAATAAGAAAATTTTAAATACGGGACATTTCCCTTTTTATGAATTTGGCGGGTTTGAAGAAATGTTAGCAATATGAACTTTGCAAAAGCTCAAAAAACTTACAATCAAAATGCTATTGTGCAAAAAGAAATGGCAAAAAAATTATTCAAAGTGTTTGAAGGTTTTTCTCTTATGCCTTCTAAAATGCTTGAAATTGGTTCCGGCACGGGTTTTTTGACAAGTCATTTGCTTAAAGCTTTTCCCGAAGCACAAATTTTTCTAAACGACATTAACGCCAATCAAACGGGATTTTCAAGCCCTAAATTTCTACAGGGCAATATTTGCGAAGTTGAAATTCCGCAAGAACTTGATTTAGTGGTTTCAAATGCTGTTTTTCAATGGGTTGGCGATTTAGATGAACTTTTCCAAAAACTTTATTGCGCGCTTGCACCCGGCGGCTTGCTTGCCTTTAGTGCCTTTGGCCCTTTGAATTACAAGCAATTTGGCGAACAAGACATGCTCAACTACCCTTCATTGTCGGAACTTGAATATCTTTTGACTCGAAATTCTTTTGAAATTTTATATCTTGAACATGAACTTAAAACCCTTTATTTCCAAGATGCACGTGAGGTTTTAGAGCATGTTCGAGCAACAGGGGTTACAACTTTTTCGACCACAAAAAGGGGCATGTGGACAAAAGAAACGCTAAAAACCTTTGAAGAAACCTATTTAGCACAAAATTCCAGCGCTAACGGTGTCGAGTTAACCTACCACCCCCTATATTGTTGTGCCAAAAAGATATAAATTGTAAATATAAAAACTCCTTGCGGGAGTAATAATTCCCCAAATAATGTTAAGCTATGTTAACAAAAATTTAAAAAATATATACAAAGTAGTCAATTTTTTGCAGGGAATATTCTTTATATATATAAGGGAGAGATAACCACCGTATAAAGGAGAAAGAAGATGGCCAGAGTACTTATTTCAATGCCTGAGAAATTTCTAGATGAGATTGATCACGTTGCAGACAACGAGAATCGTTCACGTTCGGAACTTATCAGAGAAGCTTTGAGAAGCTACATCCACAGAAACAAAGCGCGTGAAAATTCATTCGCAACCAAAAATGCAACAATCTTGGAAGCTTTGCTAGATTAATTAAAGGCTACTGAGACCGGGAGTTAAGAGAGGATTTGTCAGGGGTGCCTGACATTAAAAAACACGAGACACAAGAGAGTAAAACCTAGCAATAGTACCTGAGAGACACTATTGCGACAGACACACAATGAGAGAGAACACTTCGACAGTTGAGAGCGTCGGGGTACACGAGAAAAAGCGAGAGAAACGAGCTTTAAATGTGCAAGGGTGGCATGTCCACCCTTTTTATTATGTTTACATAATTTCGTTCATTATTGCTTTTTGCGCATGCAAGCGGTTTTCCGCCTGTTCAAAAATTATTGCAGCATGGCGTTCTAAAACCTCATTGGTGATTTCTTCGCCCCTGTGTGCCGGAAGACAGTGGAGCACTATGTGGTTTGGGTTTGCATGTTTAAGAAGTTCATCATTTACCTGATATGGCGCAAAAACAGTTTTCCTTTGAGCTGTTTCTCCTTCTTGCCCCATTGAAGCCCAAACATCAGTATAGACTATGTTTGCCCCTTGAACGCCGGTTGCCGGATTATTTGTAACATCTACTTTTGCACCTGTTTTTTCAGCAATTTCGCGCGCACGGTTCAGATAACTTACCAGAGGTTCATAACCCTGCGGGCACACAATAGTAACATCCATTCCGACATGCGCACATCCCAGAAGCAAAGTGTTTGCGACGTTATTTCCATCGCCAACGTAGACTAATTTTAAACCTCTAAAATATTTCATATCTTTAAAATGTTCTTTAATAGTTAGCAAATCTGCCATAATCTGACAAGGGTGAGAATTATCTGTTAACCCGTTGATCACAGGTATGGTTGAATTTCTGGCGAATTCTTCAACGTCAGCGTGAGCAAAAGTGCGAATCATAACGCAATCGCCGTAGCGCGCGATTGTACGCGCCGTATCTGCAACAGTTTCGCGCACTCCGAGGTTTATTTCATCTTGCTTTAGGGTGACTGTGCTCATTCCGAGTTGATGCGCCCCCACTTCAAAGCTCACACGGGTTCTAAGACTTGGCTTAGAAAAAATCGATACCAACGTTTTGTGCTGGTGATTAAGGTGTTTTTGCCCCATTTTCGTTTGCCTTTTGAGTTCTTTTGCGCGCATAATAAGGAATTCTATTTCCTCGCTTGTAAAATCCCAAAGATTAATAAAATGTTTACCTTTTAATTGCATATAAAAACCTTTCGTTTATTTCAATTACTTCCTTCACGGCGGTCGATGAGGGTGAGCCGGTTATTTCGCGTCTTTCAACGCAATTTTTAAGGTCAATTGCCTCATAAATATCTTTTTCAAAAAGCGGACTAAACTTATTATATTCTTCCAAAGTGATTTCGTCTAGTGTCACGCCTTTTTGAATGCAATAGAAAACAATTTCACCGCTTATTTTATGGGTTTCGCGGAAAGGAACACCTTTTTTAACTAAATAATCTGCAACATCTGTGGCGTTAGTGTAACCGAGTTTTGCGCCCTTTTCCATGTTTTCTGTATTGAATTTTGTTGTGGCAAGCATTTTTTCAAAAATTTCTAGACAAGATTTTATATTATCAACAGAATCAAAAACCGCTTCTTTATCTTCTTGCATGTCCTTATTGTAGGCGAGTGGAAGGCCTTTTAACATTGTGAGCGCTGCCATTAAATTTCCAAAGATTCTGCCTGATTTTCCGCGAATTAGTTCCGCTATATCGGGGTTTTTCTTTTGGGGCATTATGCTTGAACCCGTTGAAAAAGCATCATCAAGTTCAATATAGCTGAATTCAGGCGTTGCCCAAAGAATAATCTCTTCGCAAAAACGGCTTAAATGCACACTGATAAGAGCTATTGCGCTTTCCAACTCTACGCAAAAATCTCTGTCGCTCACGGCGTCCATCGAATTTAGCGTGACACTCGCAAAACCAAGTTCCTTCGCGACAAATTCCCTATCAAGGGGATATGTTGTACCCGCGAGGGCGCAAGAACCAAGCGGCATAACATTTGTGCGTTTATAAACATCGCCAAGGCGCTCATAATCGCGCTTAAACATCTCAAAGTAAGCGAGTAAATGGTGCGCGAGCGTTACAGGCTGGGCTTTTTGAAGATGTGTGCAACCGGCAATTAGCGTTTCTGTGTGGTTTTTGGCCAATTCAAGAAGTGTATTTAAAAGCAAGGCGAGTAAATTTTGAATATTGATAATTTCATCTTTTAAATACATCCTTAAATCAAGCGCAACCTGGTCGTTTCGGCTTCGCGCGGTGTGAAGTTTTTTGCCGACTTCACCGATGCGCTCAATCAAAATAGTTTCAATGTTCATGTGGATATCTTCCGCGCTAACACTGAATTCAACTTTGCCCGCTTCAATGTCAGATAGAATTTGCGCAAGCGCCGCTTCAATTGCTGCGGCATCGCCTGTACCCACAATCTCTTGTTTTGCAAGCATTTTCACATGTGCGATCGAGCCTAAAATGTCATATTTATAAAGTCTTTTATCGAAGCGGATTGAAGAATTGAAATCATCAACGATTTCATCTGTTTTGGCGCAAAACCTTCCGCCCCAAAGCTTTTCGTTCCCTGTGCTCATTTACTTTTTCCCTAATAACATTGCGCGAACCTTTAATGGCAAACCAAATAGGTTAATAAACCCTTCGGCATCCTTGTGGTTGTAGAGTTCGCCTGTTGTGAAGCTTGCTAAACTCTCTGAATACAAGGAATTAGGTGAAGTCACGCCCGCTAAAATGATGTTACCTTTGTACAATTTAAGTTTAACTTTGCCCGAAACCGTTTTTTGAGTTTCATCAATAAACGTTGAAAGTGCTTCCCTTAGTGGTGCAAACCATTCGCCGTTGTAAGTGAGTTGTGCGAATTTGTTTGCAACATCCAATTTGTAGTGGTAAGTTTGTTTGTCGAGACATAAATGCTCAAGGTGTTCAAGCGCTTCATAAAGCACTGTTGCGCCGGGTGTTTCATAAACCCCGCGGCTTTTCATTCCGACAAGGCGGTTTTCAACAATATCAACAATCCCGACGCCGTTTTCACCCGCGATTTTATTTAATTGGGTCAAAAGTTCAACCGGGCCGAGCAATTTGCCGTTTAGCGCAATCGGTACGCCGCGTCTGAATTCAATTTCAACAAGCGTATCTTTATCAGGCGCTTTTTGAGGGCTTACGCCAAGCTTTAAAAGTCTGTCATAGTTTGGTTCTTGGGCCGGGTCTTCAAGTTCCAAGCCTTCGTGCGAAATATGCCAAATGTTTCTGTCACGAGAATAGCTGTCGTCTTTTTTCATCGGCACTGGTATATTGCGTTTTTCCAGATAAGCAATCGCATCTTCACGCGATTGAATGTCCCAAATTCTCCATGGTGCAATGATTTTCAAATGAGGCGCAAGCGCTTTAATGGTAAGTTCAAATCGAACCTGATCATTTCCTTTGCCTGTCGCACCGTGGCAAATTGCCGTTGCACCCTCTTTTTTGGCAATATCTACAAGAACTTTTGCAATCAAAGGCCGCGCGATTGATGTGCCTAAAAGATAGCGGCTTTCGTATTTTGCGCCTGCTTTAAGGGTTGGAAATGCGTAATCTTCCAAAAATTCTTTTGTGACGTCCTTTAAATAGAATTTGCTTGCGCCTGAATTGATTGCGCGCTCTTTGAGGCCTTCGGTTTCACTGCCCTGGCCGACGTCGATACAAGCTGCGATAATTTCGCAATCGTAATTTTCTTTTAACCACGGTATTATAACTGTCGTGTCAAGCCCGCCGGAGTAAGCTAAAACAACTTTTTCTTTCATATTATCTCCTTTAAGATTTTAATTCCTTCGTCTATTTGTTCTTTTGTGATTGTTAATGGCGGCGCAAAACGCAAAACGTTTTCGCCCGCAGAAAGTATTAAAAGTCCCTTTTCAAGCGCCTTTTTTACATATTCTGCCGGTTTGCCTTCAACCTCTAAACCCAGCAATAGCCCTTGGCCTCTCAGCTTTGGTAACTGCGATTTAAAATATTCGCCCATTTTTTGAACATGCGCAAGAAATTCAGGCTTTGCAACTTTTTTTGCAACATAAAGCCCTGCCGCACAAGAAAGAGGGTTTCCGCCAAAAGTTGTACCGTGTGTAGCTGGCGTGAAAATTTCTGTAAATTCACCGCGCGCTAAAATTGCGCCGATTGGAATGCCGCCCCCCAAACCCTTCGCAAGGGTTAAAATATCAGGTATGACACTAAAATTTTCATAAGCAAAAAACTTGCCCGTGCGCCCGATTCCTGTTTGAACTTCGTCGAAAATAAGGGCGATATTTTTCTCATCGCAAAGCTTGCGAATAGCCTCTAGAAAACTTTTTTCTGCGGGCACAACGCCGCCTTCACCTTGAACAGGTTCTAAAAATATAGCGCAAACGCTCTCATCGACGAGTTTTTTAACCGATTCAAAATTGTTGAATTCAGCAAACCTGACCTCTCCAATTAAAGGTTCAAAGCCTTGCTGATATTTGGTTTGGCCGGTTAGTGCCAAGGCGCCCGTGCTTCTTCCGTGGAAAGAATTTTTAAATGAAATGAAATTTGTGCAACTTTCTCCCTTAGTCTTTTTTGCCCTTAGGCGTGCAAGTTTCAGTGCACATTCGTTCGCTTCTGTGCCCGAATTACAGAAAAAAGCCCTATCAAAATCGTGCTTGCACAACTCTTGTGCCAAAAGTGTTTGCGGCTCGTTATAATAAAGGTTTGAGCAATGTAAAAGCTTATCAATCTGGCTCTTTAAAGTATCCTTAAACCCTTCGTCGTCATACCCGAGCGAATTTACGGCAATTCCCGCTGTAAAATCAAGGTATTTTTTGCCGTTTTTGTCGATAATATAACCGTCTTTAGCCCTATCAACTACAATTTTGTAGCGAGAGTAGGTGTTAAAGGTATATTTTTCGCTTATTTCAATAATTTCTTCTGTTGTTGTCATTAATCTAATATGCCCAAATCTAGAACTTTTTTCACTTCTTTTTTGATAACTCTGTGAATTTCGACTGCTTCCATATCACCGTCAATCGCAATAAAACCGTGCTCTTTGTTGAATTTTTCATACTCCTTTAAACACTTTGTTTGATAAATTCCAAAACTATCGTAAATATCTCCTGATAGTCCTATATCGCGTCCGCTTTCAAAATAATCCAATCCGTCATTACCTATTAAGCGCTTAAGAAGCTTGTCTACGGGCATTTTCAAATAAAATACTAAATCAGGTTCAGGGGCGTAATCATAGAGGTTTTTCACCCAGTTAAGGTTGTGGCCGCGCACGCTGTCACGAACAAAAGCGGTATAGGTGTATCTGTCCATTAATACTACAAAACCTGCCTTAAGCGCGGGTATAATAACATTTTCCAGCCTGTCGGCATAATCTGCCGCGTAAAGAAGACTGAAAGTGATAGCGTTCAATAGGTTGTGTTCTTTTGCGTGTGTGATAACTTCTGAAACAAAACGCGAAGTTTTCCACTCTGAAATCAAGCAAGCGTAGCCCTGGCTTTGGACATAACTTTCAAGTAATTTTACCTGTGTTGATTTTCCTGCGCCGTCTGTACCTTCAATTACAATCAAAAGTCCGTCATAACCGTGTTTTTTATATGTTTTTACTTTATCAGCCACTAGAATTCCACGCCTTTCTTGTTTAAAAGCTCGCGCACAATTTCCCTTAAATAAGTTTGTTTAGTATGAATATTTTCAAGCGCGTCAATTCTCACCAAACCATACTCGTCTACCATGTCTTTGTATTCTTCAATCACGCGGTTTTGAAATAGCAAATAGCTTTTATAAGGGTTATTTGAAAGATGTAAATCCATACCTGCTTCATAAAACTTTGGCTGGCGGTTTTGACAAATTCTATCGAGCGAAACTTTCGCACTAACGTCAAAATAAAGTGCTAAATCAGGCTTAATGGCAAAACCGTACATATTACGCACCCATTTTTTGTCAACATTTCTTGCTACATCGCGCGCAAAAGCAGTATAAACATAGCGGTCTGCAAGAACAATAAAACCTGCTTTAAGTGCGGGAACAATCACTTTTTCGTGTCTGTCCGCAAAATCAACCGCATGTAAAAGGCTAAACGTACGGCCGGAGAGCGCGTTTTTCTTTTTAGCGCGCTTTGTGGTTTCTGCAATCAGGTTTGAAGAATTCCAGCTTGTTGAAATTACATCTATTTTTTTGGACTTTAACCAATTGTAGAGTAAATTAACCTGCGTGCTTTTTCCGCTTCCGTCAATTCCTTCTACGCAAATAAGAGTTCCGGGGAGCCCGTGATTATTATTAAATCTTAACATTCTATGCCTTGTTTTATGATTATTTTAAGTCTAATATAACATGTTAGTTATACTTTAGTCCACCAATTCACAGTGATTATGGCGCACAAATGTTCGAAATAATAAAAAATTCTTTAGTGATTGTAAAAAATAACCCGTTTTTAACTTTGGGCTTTATACTTTATTTAATCGTGCTTTCTCTTGTGGCGCCCAGAATTTGGGCTTCGCAGTCCAGTTTCATAATACTTTTATTTTTGTTTGCAATTTTGTTGGTGAGCGCAGGGTTTTTATCCGGCTGGTTTGGCATGATAAAAACTGCGATTGAAAATTCTTACAAAACTTACGCAAATGAAGAAGAGCGCATAGCGGAAGCCCAGGCTTCGAAAAATAAATTTTTTGAGAGTGTTAGCAGCTTTATTGTTCCTGTGGGAACAATGCTTGTGCTTTGCGATGTACTTCTTGAACTTTTGCTGAGATTTGGTAAACAAATTGCAACAAAATTCATCGGTAGTGTTGGCTTTTTAAAAGAGGCGTTTAATATCACGCAACCTGAACAAATGGCGGAATATCTTAAAAATTTGGGGCCGGAAAAAGAAATGATTTTGGGCGGCTGGGGACTCTTTTTTGTTACAGCTTTTGCTTTTTTTATCTTTTTGACTATTTTTTGGGCTCCCGCAATTTATTGGGGCAAAAATGGTTCAAAAAATCCTTTTTTAGCATTCTGGTATTCGATTACTGCTGTTTTTAGAAAACCATTGGGAGTTATAGGGCTTAATTTGCTTATAGCTGCGCTTTTGGTGTTTTTGGCGCAAATTGGTGTGCTTTTTTCGCTTAACCCGATAACATCTTTTATTTATATGATTTTAACCATTTACACCTTTGTTTTTGTTGTTGTGCTAGTATTTAACTACTATGAGCAAAGACTCAAACCCCGAGAAACAAAAATTGATAGTAGTGACAGGTCCGACAGCGTCGGGAAAGAGCAGCCTGGCGCTTAAAATTGCGCGTGAGTGCAATGGGGAAATCATTTGTGCAGATTCAAGAAGCGTCTATAAAGATTTTGATATAGTTTCTGCCAAGTCCACAGTTGATGAGCAAAAAGAGGTTCCTCATCACTTGCTTGATGTTGTAATTCCGGGGGAAGACTTTAGTGTCGAAAACTTTAAAACTCTTGCTATTAAAGCAATTGAAGATATTTTTTCACGCGGGCACCAACCCATTATTTGTGGAGGAACGTGGTTTTATATAACATCGCTTTTGGGGCTTGTTTCAATTGCCAAAGTGCCTCCAAACGAGGCCTTGAGGGCTGAATTAGAAAAAAAATCGAGTCTTGTTTTGTTTGATATGTTACTTGAATTAAACGAACGACGTGCAAGGGAAATTGAACCAAATAACCGCGAAAGAGTTATTCGCGCTATTGAAATAGCGCTTGGAGAAGCTAAAGATACGCATGATGAAAGACTTTGCGATAAATATGAAATCGAATTTATAATTAAGGACATGGAGCGCAAAGAACTTTACACGCGAATTGATGCGCGGGTTGATGAAATGGTTAAAATGGGGCTTGAGGCAGAGTATGAACGCAACAGGGCAAAATATGGGCCTTTGCCCATTTTTAGTTCGACAATAGGTTACGGAGAATTCGAGGAAAACCCTTCAAGGCTCGTAGCAATTGAAAAAATTAAGCAACATACGAGAAATTTTGCCAAAAGACAATTGACATGGCTAAATGGCTTTGAACGCTCAAAGCCCACTGGCTTGACACTTTGTCATGTCCGAACTAATATGAATAATAGCACTTTGGAGTAGTATTGCGCCGGTGTGGCTCAATGGTAGAGCAACGGTTTTGTAAACCGTAGGTTGGGGGTTCGATTCCCTCCACCGGCAAATTTTTGAAAATTGAATAACAGGCCCTTGTGGCGCAGGGGTAGCGCACTTCCTTGGTAAGGAAGGGGCCGCGAGTTCGAATCTCGCCAAGGGCAAATTCCTAAAGGCAAATTCCCGCAAGCCACAAAAAGAGTTAAGTAATATGGGTAGGTGCCCGAGTGGCTAAAGGGAGCAGACTGTAAATCTGCCGTCTAACGACTACGATGGTTCGAATCCGTCCCTGCCCAAACTTATATGAAAATAATAATAAACTCAATACAAAAAAGGAGAAATCAAAATGGCAAGAGCTAAATTTGAAAGAAACAAACCTCACGTTAACGTGGGTACCGTAGGTCACGTTGACCACGGTAAAACAACCTTGACAGCTGCTATTACAGGTGTTATGGCTGCTGCAGGCGGAGCGGAAGCAAAAAAATTCGATGAAATCGACGCTGCTCCTGAAGAAAAAGCACGTGGTATCACCATCTCAACTGCACACGTTGAGTATGAAACTACTAACCGCCATTACGCGCACGTTGACTGCCCGGGCCACGCGGACTATGTTAAAAACATGATCACAGGTGCGGCGCAAATGGACGGTGCGATTATCGTTGTTGCGGCGACAGACGGTGCGATGCCGCAAACTCGTAAGCACATCCTTCTTGCTCGTCAAGTTGGTGTTCCTAACCTTGTTGTATTTATGAACAAATGCGATATGGTTGATGATGAAGAATTGCTTGACTTGGTTGAAATGGAAGTTCGCGAATTGCTTTCAGCTTATGAATTCGATGGCGACAACATTCCAATCATTCGTGGTTCAGCGCTTAAAGCTTTAGAAGCTGTTCAAAAAGATTCAAAAGTTGCACGCGGCACAGACAAATGGGTAGACAAAATTTGGGAATTGATGGACGCTATCGACAGCTACATCCCAACTCCTGAAAGACAAACTGATCTTCCATTCTTAATGCCTGTTGAGGACGTGTTCTCAATCACAGGCCGTGGTACTGTTGCTACAGGTAGAATTGAACGTGGTAAAGTTAAAGTCGGCGAAGAAGTTGAAATCGTTGGTTTTGGCGCTACTAAGAAAACAACCGTTACAGGTGTTGAAATGTTCAGAAAATTCCTCGATGAAGGTATGGCTGGTGACAACATCGGCGCGCTTCTTCGCGGCGTTGACAAAACTGAAATCCAACGCGGTCAAGTTTTGGCAAAAACAGGCTCAATCAAACCACACACAAAATTCACAGCTAACGTTTACGTTTTGAAAAAAGAAGAAGGCGGACGTCACACTCCATTCTTCCCTGGCTACAGACCTCAGTTCTACATCAGAACAACTGACGTAACAGGTTCAATCAAATTCAAAGGCGAAATGGTTATGCCTGGTGACAACGTGGAAATGGAAGTTGAACTTATTGCTCCAGTTGCGATTGAACAAGGTATGAGATTCGCGATTCGCGAAGGCGGCAGAACAGTTGGTGCCGGTCTTGTTGACAAAATTATTGAATAATTTCAATTAATAAAACATTAAAAAGCCTTTGGGAAACCAAGGGCTTTTTTGTTGTGCCAAAAGTTTACTCGTGCTAGAATCTAAAAATGTACAAGGGTTCAAGACAAGAATTTTGCATAAAAACCTGTCCAAGCGAGGATGTTCAAAAGCTTGAAAATACCCTCAATGGTATGTCAAAACAAGGGTGGGAGCTTTATTCGCTTCATGAAAGTGAAGGAACAAGCGGCATGCAATATAATTGCATTTTCGTTAAAGACGTTCTCACGGCGGATGATTTTGAAGATTTTGAAGACATTTCAGGCTTCAAAAGCAGAATGGAAAAAATGCTTTATTCAAAAGAAGAGCCTTACGAACTTTGTTTGGGATTGCAAAAGAAAATACGCGAAAAGCGCTGTAAAATTGAAGATATTAAACACTTTCTTGAAACTGCAAAAGATGACGAGCGTTCTGTTTTAAATGAAGAAATTTCAAAAGAACTAGATTTATTAAATTCTCTTAAAAAACAGTTAAAAAGTCTTCTAAATCCTTCTAAAATGGTATCAAACCTTGGTGAAGAAAGACTTTCGATTCATCTGAGTGAGGAAATTTATTGTCTTAATAATCCCGATGTTGAAAAAAACTTGCTCTCGCAAACTGTGAAAACCCGTCAGGAATTGACAAACGAGCTTGGCTATATTATCCCTAAGGTAATTTTTGTTGAAAACTCTTCATTAAGACAGTATGAATTTACAATTAATGTTCACTCAATTCCTGTGACACATTCGTTTGCCTACCCCGAACATTTAATGTATTTTGAGGACGAACTGAATATTAAAAAACTTCCAAAGGGTTCTGTTCGTGTGCAAGATTTTATCACAAATAGAAGCGTAGTGTGGGTTCCGCGCGAACTTACGCAAGATTTCTGGGTTCAAGGGATAGAGCCGAACGAATACATTGCAATGTATCTTAAGTATTTTTCAGTTCGCCATGTTTCAGAAATTTTCAACTACTCGGATGTTAACCGCTATCTTGAAATTGTGAGCGAAAATAACGCTTTTCTTGTGGACAGCATTTTGGGTGAATATATAAGCATATCTGAATTGAAGTACATTTTCAGCCAGCTTATTCGTGAGCGCGTGAGCATAAAAGACATTATCTATATTTTTGAAAAAATTAATGATTTTTCCGATGATTCAACCAAAGTCGATTTGCTCGATAAGCTAAGAATGGCACTATCAAGGCAAATTAGCCACTCTCTTGCAAATGAAGATAAAGAAATTTTGGGTTATGAAATCGATCAAGACACAATTTCAAAAATCGAAAAACAAATTCAAAGTTTTGAAGATGAAGAGTGCGCGGTTGTAAAAGTTGATGGCTCAAAATTCGACAAATTAATTAAATCCATTGAAAAACTTTCTGACGCCGAAGGTGTCGTTCTTGTTGCGCCGCAACACTTAAGACAAGTGCTTTTTGCCCTTGTCTCACAGCTTTTTATAGATATACCGATAATTTGCCCCGAAGAGATTTCCTTAGAATATAACCTTAAAATTGTCGGCAAGATTTAATTTTCGCTGAATTTTATATTTTTACAAATTTTAATATTCCCTATGGCAAATTTTTTTCTTTAGCTTACTTGTTAGAAAAGCTCCACAAAGTAGATTTAACAGGAAATGAGAGAAAGATGATTACGAAAATACAAAACAGCGCAATTGGTTTTAGTGCCAATATTCAGCTTGCGCAGAGTGTAAAAAGGGAAGTCGGCAATAGGCTTGATGACACAAGATTTAAAAATCAAGTTACAGGTTGCACAAAATTTGACACATTTAAGGTCGGAAAAAATCTCAAAGGTGATACGCTTGTGGTCGAAGGAGTTAAGGGTAAAGCCAGAACCGTAAAGAATTGCTCAATTGGTGAATTAAAAGCTACAATTCAAAAAATGATGTAGTTATTTAACCACACTTATATTAACACCCATTCCCATATCGGTGTTCAAGTTTTTAACAGCTGCAATTGCATAAGAACGGCGTTTTTTAGCACCTTTTAAAATCATATTAACGCTGTTTGAAATATTGTCGCTCGCTTTAGTTTCTTTCCTCAACATCTTTACCGTCCTTGTTATCTTGTATAAGGTTTATCGGTTCGTTTGAGGCTGACCTTTAGTGAAATCTGCTATTTGTTACAAATGTTAACACTAAATTTATACAGGAAATTATGCGTTGAACTCTTTAAGTCTATTTTGCAAACTGCTTCCGCTGTTTTCCAAGAAACCCAGTTGGCTGTAAGCAGCGACAAGATTTTCTTTTCCGTTGCTTACTGCATTTTGTACCCTAACTGACGTTACTTTTTTGTGTGCGTCAAACCCCAAACTAACGGTAACACTTGGGTCAAGTTTTTCGCTCACAAAGCTATCAAGATTGCTTAGGGCTTTTGAGAAATTTTTGTCACCCGCAACAAACTCTTGCCACTCTTTTGTTCCCGGTGTGCGAAGTGTCCCACAAAAATTTACAGGGCTTATTTTAGATATATTCATTTATCTCTCCTTTCTCAACACGATATATTATAAATACCATGAAAAATTTGATTTGCCAGTTAAAAAATAATAAAACTTTTGAAGGAAAAAAGTTATGAAAAATTGATGTATAATATTTAATATGGGGATGAATTTAAAAAAGATTTTTGTAAGTTTTTTACTTATGGCGTTCTTGGCGCCAACGCAGTTGGTTTTGGCAGAAGAGTTTAAAGGCCACGTTGAACAAAACCAAAACGCGCCCGAGCTTGACCAGAAGCTTTTTACGGGTGATGTGGATACGCTTGATAAGAAGAATGTTGTAAAAATGACCGTTTCGCAGGTGTTGAGCTCTGGCTACACCATTGAGGGAGATGAGTTTTTTGCAGAAATTACTGATGATGTTAGAAGCGACAAAGGAATTTTAGTTCCGTCGGGAACGATTGTACACGGCACTGTCGGAAAAATTGCTGACCCTAAAAATATGGGCCGTGACGGTTATGTTATTTTGAATTTCGATTATATTCTGACTCCTGACGGCCGTGAAATTCCTATTCAGGGCGAATTAACAACAAAAGACGGGAAAATCAAAGGCGCAGCCAAAACCGTTGCAGAACACACGGGCTACACGCTTTTAGGCGGTGTTGCGGGCGGCTTTGCGGCTCTTAACTTGCTTGGAATTGAAGCCGCTATAGCTTCGCACGGTTATACAATTGCAGGCGGAGCGGCAATTGGTGGTGTTATTGGCCTTACTGCTGCTGTTATGCGCAAAGGGGACGGCGTTTTAATCAAGCCCGGTGATGAACTTAAAATAACTATGCTGTCTCAAACCAACCTGCCAGTTTTCAGAAAAGACGCGTTTAAACAGGAAGAACTGCTTTTTGACGGTCTGGACGTAAGAATCAATAAAGTTCTTTATGAAAAAGACCCGTTTGGCGAGGATAATGTAATAACACTTTCATTGGGTATAAATAATAATAGTGTGAAAACTTTTACATCGTTTGATATTGCTCTTGTAAGCGATACAAAAAACGTTTTCTACCCTTCTCCTTTTGGCGATACTTCTCTTTGGCTTAGAACAATTGCGCCCGGAGACAGGGTTGTGGGCAAACTTTCATTTAGTGTTAACGACCGTAAACGCAAACACTGGTTGGTTTTTTACGACAAAATGACTAAAAAACCTGTTGCAAAATTCTCGGTTGATAATGTCTATAATGATTTAAAAGATGCCACTGAACAAAAAAAGAAAAAAAGAGCATAAGGAAATAAGCCGCAAATCCTTTTATATACTGCATATATATAAAGTATGTAAAGTTATGTAACAAAATATATAAAGTTTGAAATCGGACTTTTTATTTTTACTTTATATAGGAGTAAGCAGTACGAATAAGAGGTCAAAACAATGAGTGTACATTTCGAAGGTATCAACCTAGACAAAGTAAATGACGACAAAAGAAATTTCTTGCAAGCTAACGAACTTGGCATGAATACAATTGTTTCTCAAATGAAAACTGACGGCAGTCTTTTCGGAGAAAACTTGTCATTGACAGATAAAACCGCAGCAACTCGCGAAGTTGAAAAGCTTGAAGAAAAACAAGAAGAAATTCAAGCCAACATCAAAGCTTATGTAGAAAAAGAACAAGCAAAGCTTGAAAGAGAAATCGAACAAGCAAAAGCTAAAGCAAGAGCCGCATACGATAAAGACCGTCACGGTAATGACGAAGAAGCATTCGTTCAAAGCGAAGTTGCAAGAAATCAAAACTTGCAAAGAACAATTGAAGTTCCTGAAAAAATGCAATCTGAACTTAACACAAACAAAGAATTAACAAGAATGGCCAGAAACAAAGAAAATACCCAAATGGAAAACAAAGTTCTTCTTGGAAATATGATGGAAGCTTGTTTGGAAAAAGCTCCTGAAATCAAAAATATCGACATTAGTGCTTAATAAGCAAAAAAATATCGAAAATGGCGCCCGAAAAGGCGCCTTTTCATTTATATATACGATGTCAATTACTCGAAATTGAACGAAAATATTGGTGTAATACGCTTGGGGATATCTGTCCATGGCATACGAAACTGACGTAGATTCGTATAAGAAAATAGTCCGTTTATCAGATGATGAAATTACTGCCCTCTGGGAGCGGTATTTCCAAAATCGCGAAAACAAGGCCGTTCGCGATGAATTGATTATGCAATATATTTACCTCACGCGTTATGTAATAGGCCGTATTAAAGTTAATTTACCCCCGAGTTTTTCTTATGAAGATATTGCAAGTTATGGCATTGAAGGCTTGATTGACGCCATTGAAAAATATGCGCCCGGCAAAGGCGCAAAGTTTGAAACTTACGCCCTGATGAGAATTCGTGGCTCGATTATCGACAAAGTTCGAGCGCAAGACTTTTTGCCGCGTTCAATTCGTAAAAAAATTAAAGAAATTAAAAATGCAACGGAAAAACTCAAGCAACAGCTCGGCCGTGCCCCTACAAGCGCTGAAGTGGCCCAAATATTAGGGATTGAAAAAGAAAAGGTTGAAGAGATTTTATCACACGATACGGGAATCGATTCAATATATGATAAAAAAGGCAATTCGGAGGACGGAGCCGAGATTATCGACACCATTGCCGATGAGCGCACTCAAGCGCCGGATGAAGTGCTTGAAATGAAAGACTCTAAACATGAACTTGAAATTGCTCTTAAAAAGCTTCCCGAGCGAGAG
>JAVBQM010000050.1:0-11595 GCA_031549065.1 Candidatus Gastranaerophilales bacterium
GAAACCGTGCCGGAGTTTGAAATTAAGCAACCTAAATTTATTGAACAAAAAACGGATGTTCAAACGGGGTACCTAATGCTTGGCTTCCTTTGCGATAGCGCCAAGAACCTTAAAGAAACAATTGCGCTTGATTTAATTTCGACGATTATGGGCGAAGGTAAAAGTTCGCGCTTGAATATGAATTTAATTGAAACACCTGAAAAACCGCACTATTATTCGATTGATAGTTGCCATTACCAGTTTAAAGATGGCGATAATTTCTTTATCAGTGCCAATTTTGACCCTGCGGCCTACGGCGTTGTGGTTGATGAAATTAAAGCAGAACTTGAAAAATTGAAAACAATAAGCGTGACGGAACTTCAAAAAGCTAAAAAACAAATTAAGGTAGATTTTGCTTCAAACTCTGAAACTGTAGCAAGGATTTCAGATAACATCGGCTATTATCTCACCGTTTGTGAGGATTTACGGGCTGCGCAAAACTATGAAAAAATGCTTGAAGAAATTGATGAGAAATATCTTGAAGACATAGTTTCAAAATACCTTGATACCAAAAAGTGCTCTGTGAGCGTACTTTTGCCCGAAGAGCTTAAAAATAAATCGGAAGGATAAACCAAAATGAAACTCTACAAAAGAGACGGCCTTGATATTGTTATAAAAAATAACCCTAAAACCCCTCGTATGGCGGTTACTTGCCACTTTTTAATCGATAAACCGGAAAAATATGCCGGAACTTATGCGCTTTTTGCAAAATTGCTCTTGCAAGGAACAAAGTCGCGCCCCTCCGGAGTTTTATTGGATTTAATTGAAAACAACGGTATTGAAATTGACGTTAAATATAAACAAGATTATTTGTGCACATCGGCGATGTTTCTGAATGAAGATTACGAACTTGCGACAGAAATTTTGGCTGATATTTTGCAAAATTCAACTTTTGATGAATTTGAAAAAGAAGTGCACAAAATGAAGGGTGAGATCCACTCAGAGCTTGATGTTCCACGTGTTAAGGCTACAGATGCCTTCGTGCGAGGTATTTTTAGCGACCATTATTATTCAAATTCTCACACAAGAATTGAAGAGGATATCAACAAAGTAACCCGTGCTGATGTTGAAGCGCTTTTAAGGCAAATTGCCGGGGCGAAAAAAGTAATTACAATTGTGGGTGATATAAAAAACCATGACGCCCTTGCGGCCAAAATTGATGAGAGGTTCGGATTTTTAAACAATCGGGTTGAAAATGAAGATTTAATGCCCCAAATTACACCGTTAAATGAAAGCAAAACAATAAAAATTGTGAAAAATGATGTCCAGCAAGCGCAAATTCTTCAAGGTTGGCATGCTGTAAATTTTAACCACGCAGATTACCCGAAAATTATTGTTATGAACAATATTCTCGGTTCCTCGGGGCTTTCTTCGCGTCTTTTTGTGGAGCTTCGCGATAAAAAAGGGCTTGCATACACAGTCAGAAGCAGTTTTGAAACCTTAAGACATGGTGCGATACTTTATTTTTACATAGCAACCGACCCGAAAAACATTAAAACCTGTTTTGAAGATTTCGGGGTTGAAATTAAAAAAATTCAAACAGATTTTGTGAGCGATCAAGAGCTTGAAGGCGGCAAGGAAAATGTTTTAGGCAGGCTTGAATATTTCATGCAAACAAATGTCCAACAGGCTTTAACCTATGGTTATGACTGGATTATGGGCCTTGGGCTTGATTACGAAGAAAAATATCGCGAAATGATCAAAAACGTCAGCTTCCAAGACATAAAAGATGTTGCAAACAAATATTTTGCAAAACCAAGTCTGGCTGCCGTTTTGGCACCTGAAAATAACCTAGACGTGCTTAATTAAGGCTCGTTTACTAAGTAAGCGCGCAATAAAATTAACGTCCTGTTTCTCCCTTTAATTCCCTAAGCTGCAAAGAAAAGCTTGTGGCCGCTGGGGTCGTTAGTTCCGCCTAGGCCGTTTTCAAAACTTGCTTTCTTCATACTAAGCATTGCAGGGTCGAGCTGTTGACCACCTTGGAAAGTTGGTTGTGTAATCTTTTGCTCAGGTTTAAACTGTGCAGCAAAAGGGTTTGCGCCAACTTTTTGGTTTTGGTTCTTTCCGTAAAGCTCGTATCCATTCAATTTGTTGATGTCTAATGCCATTTGTAAAATCCTTTGGTATACAAATTAATAAAGTATTTTTTTCTCCTCTTTTTGCCAGCGCGGTTTTTTTTATTTACATAACGTTACAAGCACCCCAAAAACGTTCAAAAATTCCTACTTTTTGATTTATATTTATAAGTAAACATGGGTACCATACGAGGTTAGGTTTTACCATGGGATTGAGTAGGGTTAATCAGAATGCTTCATTATCGAGCCCTGCCCCAAAAGGCAGCCCTGCTTTTGGTCGCCTTGGTTCAAAAATTCCTCTTAGCCTTGATGAACTTAAAGCAATTAAGCAAATCGCAGATTGCAAGGCTGCCAATCTTGTAACTGACATTACAAAGCGCATTCCCCTGAAACATCTTGTGCAAAAAGGCACTGCAGCAGATGGCGTTTTCTTGCCCAAAGATGTGTCAAAATGGCGGAAACTGCTTGAAAGTTTTGTTGATATTGCCCGCATGCCAAGAGGTCTTGCGGCTTCAATTTTGCAAAATTTGCGCGCTAAATTTCCAAAAAATGGTTTTATTGAAAACCTTTATAATAGGCCTTTTATTCAAAAACAAATAAAAATTACCGAGTTAAAAGACAACCTTGGAACCCTGAAGGGGATATATGAAAACGGAGCGGAATTTTTACATAAAGCCAAGAGCGGCAAAGCAATTTGCAAATACGGCATCTCGGAAAATGCCTGCGAGAGCGTTTCAAATGGTTTTGACAAGCTTTTAAACAGCGCAATGGGTTGGGGTAAGTCTAAATACGACACAAAACATGAAAGGTTTTGGACTCGTATTGTTTCCGGTTTTGTCGCCGCAAACTTTTTAGGTAGAGATTTCTTCAACAAAGCCAAAATGAACGACAAGAATGACAAAGAGGCAAAACAAAGCGCACATGGGAAAATTAACCAAGAAAGGCTCGCAACTGCGGGTGAAGCTATTTCGCAATTTGCTTTTTTGGCGGCGTTCGGGCAGCTTGCAAATACAAAAAGTTGGGCGCCCCCCCTTATTTCCGCGCTGATTGGTCTTGCTTTTAACGTTATTTCAAGGCTTGCGCTCGGAAGAAGAATAACAAGGGTAAAAGTTCCTTCGAATGAAGTGCGGTTTGATACTACCCCGCAAATTGAAGATTTTGTCCAGGACGCAAAAGACAAAAAGGAACCGGAGAATATAAATGTTCCTTCAAGGGAGAAGAAGCGCTTGCTCACGCTTAAAAACATCCTTATTGCTATAGGCACCAGTATAGCTCTGGGCTTTGTACTTAAAGCCGGTAAGAGAACAAAAGTATTTAAAAACTTAGAACAAGCTTTCTATGAAACCCGCTTGGGCAAGTGGGCAAATAAACTGAAATCGAATGCTTTTGAAGATGTAATAGCAAGTAAACAAGAATTGTTTGATATAAGCGACTCACTAGAGAAGGGCAGTGAAAAAAATATCGGAATCTCGATAAGGGAAAGCCTTGGGCATCTGGGTCTTGAAGGAAAAGAAGAATTTTATTTAGGCAAAAGTACTAAAACTACAAAGCTATTCGGTAAAATTGAAGTTCCGACTTCAAAACTCCAAGAATTACCCTTAATGCCTTTGAGGTTTCTAAAAGAAATTGTTATGTATCCTTATAAAGTGGCCGATTCTTTTGTTCAAGCATCTGCAAAATATATTTTGGAGAAGCAGGGCGTTAATTTGGAAAACATAAATAACGAGAATTTGAAAAGCAGATTATCAAAGTTTTGTGCAAAAGTAATTGATAAATCAGCGCCTGTGAGAAAAGCAGATATAGAAGATATTGAGAATATAGTTCTAAGATTTCGCAGTTTTAAAGAAAAATATCCTCAAACTGCTGAGTTTGACCGTGAGTTTGGTGCATATATCGACAATATGCGAAAAGCATCTCTTAACTCTGTGACTTCTTCTAAAATAAACAATGAAAAGCTTGCTGTTCCTGCGCAAGTTCTCGGTATGCTTAGTGGCATATTTTTTAATATGAACGATGACTATAACCAGACTGTTACTCTTGGCGGCTCGAAAAAACAGGCGGAAAAAGACGCAAGATTACGTGGTGTGAACAAGTTTATAAGGGTAGGAGTGCAGGCGACAATTGTGGGTGTATTAAATGCCTTATTTGCTAAATACTATAATGCGAGTGTGTTTAAAGCAGCTCTTGTTACTGCCGGTGCAACAATCACAACGGATACCGCCTGCCGCGTTTTAACAGGTATGCCGCTTAGAAAAATGAACAAAGATGAGTTGGTTGAACATGAGAAGAAGAAAGAAGAAGGCATAAGTGGAAAATATTTCAAAATAGTCGATAAAATTGTAAGTTAATTAATATATAAGGAGAAACAAAAATGAGAATTTCCCCAATCACACACAATTTCACAAGAGTGAACGTCCGAAATCAAAATTTCGGCAAATACGCTGATGAAGAGACTTCAAAAATGTCGAAAGATATGCTTCAAAAGTTTGGAAAGCCGGAATACGACAACAAAGGCCCCGAGGAACTCTGGGAAATATTGGGCGCAAGCGAGATGTTGACTTTAAGCAAAAAAGATAATGCTCTTTGGGCCGAGGTTCATCGTCCGTATTTTGATTCAGAAGCAAAAAGAATGATAGCAAATGGCTACGGCCCGCTTACTGCAAATTCATTCTATGGTGATTTTATAGAACGTGTAGAAAAATCCCGCGTGAGCCACCCCGTTAGGACTGTACGAGAAGGGGTATGGGGACCCATTACCGATCCTGAAACAATTAATGATCTTGCTTGGGCGACCTATTTGAGAGACCCGAATCGTTTTGATAAACCCAAAATAAAAGAACCCAGCAATGAGCCTTATATTGACCCATACGTTGACGAAGAGAGTCGCTATCATCTTGGCGGCGATAGATTTATGCCGCAATAGGCTATGTCCACCCTTTAAGTTTTAAAATAAGCGGTTTTGCGGCCTCAACGAGTTCTTCGTAATTGCCGCTGTTATCAAGGGTATAGTCCCAATCTTTGTAATTGTCCAACCCGGTTTCAGTGGAATCATCCTCGTTCGTGATTGTTCCGCGTGAGGCCCTGGCGGTTTTACTTGCTTCAACCCTGAGCGTAAAGGCTCCGCGATTTTTAAACATTTCCACTTCGTGAATAACGCGAATATCGGGAACTATAATATTGTAATCAAGTTCAAGAATCTTCTTAAGCCAATAATCCGGATGTTCTTTGCGCCCCCAATTTCCAAGCGCAATTAAATCTTCACGGTAAAGATGTTTTTGGGCTTCAATTTCCTCAAAACTTAAACCTTTTTGCCTGCCATATTCAATCTTTATGGCATCCCCTATTCCAATACGCTTGAAATCTTCAAAATGGTTAAGCAAAACTTTCGCAACGGTATCTTTTCCGCTGTATTGTTTGCCTGAAATAATAATAATTTTATTTCTCTTCATTAAAAAACATTATAAATCAAAAATCTCAAAATAGCTATAAACACTGCTTTTCCGCGATTTCACAGTATATACAATTCGTTACAAATGTTAACAAAAGAAACCAGAAAGGCAATTATTTCAAGAAATATTTTTTTATAAGAGTAAGAGGAACTAAACAGAAATAAGGAGAGAGCTTATGGCTTGGGTGACAATTTCGCTCAGAAAGCAAGCGCTAAAAGGTCGTATGAACTACATCTCAAATCGTTTAATGGATTTGAGCCAAGAACGGGAAAGCATGCAAATGTCCGCCGGTTACGCGCAATCAACTATGAGTGCAGAAAAAAGTTTACGTTTGATGCAACTTGGCGAGGCATACGCTAATGGCCTTGACGAGGCTAATAAAAATGGCAGTCTTTTCAGCGGTAATAGCAACAGCCAAGCGTTTTCAAATTATATGGCTTTTGTACAGAACTATCAACAAGCTGAAATGGACATCAACTCACGATTCCAAATGGCGGAAGAAAGCCAAAGGAAATTGATAAGTGCCAGAGAAACAGCAATTTCATCGGAACAAGAAGTTCTACAAAGCCAATTAGCTGCGGTATCGGCTGAGTATGACGCACTGGAAAAAGGTCTAGAGAGCGACATCAAACGAGACACAATAAAACTGGCTTAACAACGGTAAAATAAAAAATTGGATAGGGAAATATAGAAAAAAACACCCGCGATCTTCGCGGGTCTTTTTTTGCCTGTAAACAGGAGCCAAGGCGCTGCGTTTGTTAATTTTGTAAAGTTCAATAAAAGAGTTTTGTCGTTATTTTTGTATATTTATGCGAAAATTATTTCGTGGAAAGTGCGGCAGAAAAGATTAAAGCTATTGTTCTAGCTGCGGGCAAAGGCACTCGGATGAAATCGGCCAAGCCCAAGGTTTTGCATGAAATTTTCTCCACTCCTATGTTAGGGTGGGTGCTAAGGGCGTTAAATAATATTGAAAGTACTGTTGTAATCGGCCATGGGAGTGATGAAGTTAAAAAATATCTGTCAAATTTTCCTTCATCGAATTACGTTTTACAAGAGCAACAATTGGGCACAGGCCATGCGGTTTCTGTTTGCTTAGATAAATTAAAAGACTTCAAGGGAAAAGTTCTTATTTTATGCGGTGACACCCCCTTGATTGAAGCCGAAACCCTTTTAGATTTTATTGAGTTTCATAAAACAGAAAACGCTTCACTAAGCGTTATGACCGCGATATACGAGAACCCTTCAAATTACGGGCGCATTGTAAGGACAGATGATGGGCAAATTAGCGCCATTGTTGAACAAAAAGATGCAACGAATGCACAATTAAAAATCAAAGAAATTAACGCGGGAATTTACCTTTTGAACTGGCCTGAAATTTTACCTGCGTTCAGTTCTTTAACTAATTCAAACGCGCAAGGGGAATATTATTTAACAGATATTGTTGCCTGGGCGGTCACTAATGGCCTCAAAACCTGCGGGTATGTTCTTGAAGATGAAAATGAAATTTTCGGTATAAATTCGCGCGAACATCTTGCAATTGCAACAAAAATTATGAACGGCAAAAACCTCGCGAAGCTCATGGAAGAGGGCGTTACTATAACAGACCCGATTACGACAAACATTTCACCCGAAACCGAGATTGAAAGCGATGTTGTAATTTTGCCTTCCGTTTATATTGAGGGAAAAAATAAAATAGCACCTGGTTGTAAAATCGGCCCAATGGCACACTTAAGGGGCGGCTGCGAGATAGGGGAAAACTGCAAAATCGGTAATTTTGTAGAGTTAAAAAATGTAAAAATTGGCGCCAACACTAACGTTTCACACCTTTCTTACGTTGGCGATGCGACTGTTGGAAAAAACGTGAATATTGGCGCGGGAACTATCTTTGCGAACTATAATTCACTAACAAAAGAAAAAAATCATACGGTTTTAAATAATGGAGTCTCAACAGGTTCGAATTCGGTTATTGTGGCACCTGTTGAATTGGGTGAAAACGCTTTCGTGGCAGCAGGAACAATTGTAACAAAGAACGTTGAAAAAGATTCCCTTGTAATAACAAGGGCTGAACATAAAGAGATTAAGAATTGGAGCAAAAAATGAAACTCGGAATTGAAATTTCGCCAAAAACGCAAAAAGGAATTCTGCCAACGCACGACATTAAAATTTTCTCAGGTCGCTCAAACAGTAACCTGACAAAAGAAATTGCCAATTACCTTGGTACCAGCGTTGCGCCGATGATTGTTAAAAACTTTTCCGACGGCGAAATTTATGTTCAAGTCGAAGACTCTGTCCGTGGTGATGATGTTTTCGTTGTTCAGCCGGTTTGCGATCCCGTTAACGAAAACCTTGTCGAACTTTTAATTATTATCGATGCCTTCAAGCGTGCCAGCGCCAAGACAATTACGGCTGTTATTCCTTACTACGGTTACGCCCGTCAAGACCGTAAAACAAGCGGCAGGGAAGCAATTACGGCGAAACTTGTTGCCGACCTTCTTACAACCGCAGGCGCAGACCGTGTTCTTACAATGGACTTGCACTCGGGCCAAATTCAAGGTTTCTTCAATATTCTTGTTGACCACATCTATGCAACCCCAATTCTAGTCGATTACATCAAAAAATTAAACATACCTTCTGAAGACCTAGTCGCCGTGAGCCCGGATACAGGCGGCGTTCAGCGCACCAGGGTATTTGCAAAAAGCCTGAATTGTCCTCTTGCAATTATCGACAAACGCCGCGACAAGCACAATGAAGCCATTGCAAGTCACGTTATCGGTGAAGTAGACGGCAAAATTTGCGTTATGTTTGATGATATGATTGATACCGCGGGAACAATTTGCGAAGCTGCAAAACTGTTAATAAGGGAAGGCGCAAAAGAAGTTTATGTTTGCGCTGTTCACCCGATTTTCTCGGGCCAAGCGCTAAAAAGGCTTGATGAAGCGCCAATTAAAGAGGTTATCGTTACAAACACAGTGCCTTTGCGAAATGAATTTATTCCTCCGAAAATCACCCAACTTTCTGTGGCACCGCTTTTGGGCGAAGCAATTTCAAGAATTCACGATGACCAAAGCGTCTCAAGTCTTTTCGGGTTTGAGAAAGAGTATAAATCGTAATGGACTGTAAGGCCTGTAAACTTTCTGAAACCCGTAACAACATTGTATTCTTTGGCGGGAATGAAAGCGCGCGGGTGATGTTAATCGGTGAAGCTCCGGGGGCGGATGAGGATGCCGTCGGCCTTCCTTTTGTTGGCCGTGCGGGAAAGTTTCTAACAAAATTGCTTGAAGAAGCGGGGTTTGACCGTGAAAAAGATTTATATATTACAAACATAGTAAAATGCCGTCCGCCAAACAATCGCAAGCCAGAACCCAATGAAATCAGTGCTTGCGCGCCTTTTCTTGAAAAGCAAATAAAATAAATTAACCCTGAAATTATTATTCTTGTAGGTTCTGTGGCCCTTTCTTATTTCATTAAAGATAAAAAACTTACAATCACAAAAGCACGCGGAAAAATTTTTGAAAGGGCTAAAATCAAGCTGGTGCCCGTTTTTCATCCGTCATACTTGCTTCGAAACCACTCCGAAGCGCCTGAATCGCCAAGAGGTTTGACTAAAAACGACCTTAAAATGGTAAAGGAAATGTTAAAAAACTAAACATATTGGTTAAAGTTGACAATTATGTTGTAAAATATTAGGGACGGGGAATAGTAATTTGGAAATCGCGATGGAAGAAAATTTAGGAAATGAACTCAAAGCGGGGATGCAAGAGCTTTTAAGGCAAGCAAATGCCGATAACAGAAGCACAACCGCCCTTCGCGAAGAACTTGCGACTTTAATTCTTGGCGACATTCGAAATGTAATGGCCGAAAAACACGCCACGCTTTACGAACAGTTGAAATCCTTTGAAACTATATTACAAGGCCTTTATCACAATACTGACAACCAAAAATTAATGATTGAAACCTCCAGAATTTCCTCTGATCTGAACACGGTTTTTACAAAAATTTCCGCGCAGGAAATGCTTTTGCAGAATATATACAAACTTGCAGATGCGGTTAAAAATGACAGAAGCACTGAGGATATTTCAAAATTAACCTCAGAATTTGGGAATTTTGCACGCGGTTTTGATAATATTACAGCGACCTTGAACAGAAATTTTACCGAATTTCTCTCGCAAGTGGAATCCTATAGCCCCAGAGAAGACTTTAAAAAACTCCAACTTGACCTCGATGGCATTGGCACAAACACCAATGCGATAATTTCCGCCCTAGCGATAATCGACCATAAATATCAAGACCTTAAAAGCCTTATTACAGTGCTTACAGAGCGCGAAAGTACGTTTTTTGAATCTTTGCAGGCTTCAAATAAGGTTTTTGGACAGTTTGAATCTTTCGTACAGGGCTTTAAAACCTTACCAGACAAAGAAGATTTACAAACCATAAGCGACAAAGTTACAATCATCACTACGTTTATAGAAAACTTAAGAATGACTGCAACAAGTTTGGATGCGGAGCAAAAAACAAGACTCAACGAACTTTCCGCCGGAATTGAAGCCAAACTTAACAGAATTCTTGAAAATGAGGATGTAAAAGCCGCAACTCAAGAACTGAAAATGGTTTTCACCCAACTATCAGGCTTATCTAGCGCCATTAAAAATGAAATCTCGGACGCACTGGACGGTTTTTCTTCAAACTTGGGTGCGCACAATACAACCCTTGTGAATTCTTTTTCACGTGAATTTGACCTTCTAAAGAGCAATATTTCGCATCTTGGAGATGAAATTGCCCGCCTTCAGGGTGTTTCAACCAACTTGTTTGAAAATAGAATCGGCGAATTAAGTTCGCTTCTTCGTGACGCGTCAGCCAAAACAGGTGATGAAAACTTTGCAAAACTGCAAGAGGTAATCGAGGCAAGCCTGCGTGGTTTTGATGAAGGTGTTGGGCTGAAACTCAACGGTAACGCGCAAGTTTTCAGCGAAGGAATTAAAACTCTTCAAAGTGACCTTGTGGGCATAGTTTCACAATTTGAAAATTATAAAGAATTCACTAAAGAAACAGGTCAGGCAAATATCACAGCCGTTAAAGAGCTTATCGATCAAGCACTTGTGAACATTGAAAACCTGCGCGTGGGAACACAATTAAAACAGCTTGCAATCACAGTTGAACAAAATGCTGTTCAAATAAAAGAATCGTTCGAAACAATGAACCGCAATTTTGCGCAGGTTTCCGAGAATTCAAACATTGAAGTTTTGAAACAACTCAATACTTCAATCCCCGGCATTGCTGACAAACTCGAGATTTTCCGTTCTCTTATTGCAAGCGAAAACGCAGACAATATGGGCAGATTAACCGACAAAATCTCGGAATTCATTGAAGATGCCAGAAAAACCTCAAGAGAAGCAATAGAACAATTTAGGGATGATTGCAATAATCATAACGACAGATTTTCAAACAGCGTTCGCGATGAAATCACCTACATTTTAAACGAGCAAAAAGAAGCTATAATGGGCTTTACAGACGGAGCGAAGCAAAACAGCGAGAAACTTTTAACAGACGCAAAATATGAAATACTTGAGCAAAAAACCGCAATCAACAAGCTTTTTGAAGAAATTCAAAAAACAGAAAAAACTTTTACGGATAAATTTGCCGAAATTTCAATTAACGTGGGAAATATAAGCAGCGGCGTTACCGGCCATATCACCTCTTCCTTTGAACAGGTGCGTGGCAGTATTGAAAACACTTGTGAACGCATACAAAATGAACTTTCAACAAAAATTGCAAATTCAAACGGTCTTACGGCACAAAACCTTGCAGAGCTTAAAACTACTGTTGAAAGCCTTGATGAAAGCTCGGGCGAGCGGGCTGATGAGATTACAAACAAAGTTTCTGAAATTATGACCAAGATTTCAGCGGTTTTTGAAAGCGGCAAAGCGATTTTTAAAAAGATAGTCATGTAGCCTGCGCCGTCAAGCTTTGCCGACTCATAAAGCGATGGGGGGATATCTCCAAAATACGTGCGCAATAAAAACATATTCCATACA
>JAVBQM010000038.1:0-8783 GCA_031549065.1 Candidatus Gastranaerophilales bacterium
AAATCTTCTAAATTAATTTCAAAATTATACTAAGCAAGAAAACTCTTAATAATTTTCATCTGCTCTTCCCACTCAATTAAAAATGCGTCATGGCCGGCGTTGCTTTGAAGTTCGATGAAGGAAACGTCGCGTTTCGCTTTAATTAACGCGCCCACAATTTCTTTTGATTGTTCGGTTGTAAAAAGCCAATCTGATGAAAACGACATTATCAAAAACCTTGCGTTCGTTTTTTCAAACGCGCTCTCAAGAGTGCCGAATTTTTGGGCTAAGTCGTAATAATCAACGGCTTTTGTAATATATAGATAGCTGTTAGCATCAAAACGGTCAACGAAAATCCGCCCCTGGTAATCAAGGTAGCTTTCAACCTGAAAATCGACGCCGAAATCGAAGCTTGGCGTGCCCGTTTCATCTTTATACTCACGCCCGAATTTGTTGTGCATTGCTTCTTCGCTCAAGTATGTAATGTGACCCAACATGCGCGCAATTGAAAGCCCTTTTTCGGGCGGGTTTTTGCCGTAATAGTCGCCATTATTAAAATTTGGGTCTTGCGTAATCGCGTTTCGGCCAATGGCGTTAAAGCCGATTGATTGCGCGTTCAGGCGCGATGTGCTTGCGATAATAATTACTGCTTTTGCGGTTTCTGGGTAAGCAACGCCCCATTCAAGCGCTTGCATTCCGCCCATTGAGCCGCCAACAACAGTTAATTTTTTGACGCCTAAAAAATCGGTTAATTTTTTTTGAACGTTTACCATATCTTCAATTGTGATGACTGGAAAATCAAGACCGTAGGGCTTTTGAGTTTTAGGGTTAATTGAGCTTGGTCCTGTTGTGCCTTTGCAACCCCCGAGGCAATTTGATGAAATTACAAAAAATTTGTTGGTGTCAAAGGATTTATTGGGGCCAATCATATCATTCCACCAGCCGAATTTTTTATCATCTTCGCTATGTTTGCCGGCGGCATGCGCGTCGCCCGTTAAGGCATGTAAAACTAAAATTGCGTTGTCTTTTGCTTCGTTTAATTCACCATAAGTTTCATAGGCAACTTGAAACCCTTCAAGTTTTTTTCCTGATTTGAGCGTCAATACATCATCAGTTTTAAAAATTTTTGTCTCTACAATTCCGATGTTTTTCATAGGATTATTATAACACAACAGTCCAGTGTCGCCCTGTCCGTGACGCTCCTCGCGCCCCGCCACGGGCTCACATCCTTTAGGGTCGCTTCTGAAACAAACAACGCACAAGCGTTGTAATTGTTTCAGTGCACTCCTTTCTCCAACTTTAGTTGGAGATTTGTATAACCCAAGTATAAACTTTTGTAAAATATGCAAAAGTTTTTAAAAATTGTGCCGATATATAGATTAAGCAAATACGATAGTGATAGGAATTTAAATGGATAATACCAAAAAAGAGGATAAGAACGTCTCTTTGTATTCACGTTCTTTAAACTTCTTGGATTCAGACCCCCTTGAAGAAATTTTCGCCCTTAATATGGGTGAATTTTTGACTGAACATTTAATTAATCCTGAACTGGCGGATAGAATTAGCCATAGCGTTCGCGATAAAAATGGCAGCCTTAAAGAGCAATTGAGCGAATTAGCTTCTATTTATTCAATTGACAAAACCCTTGCATTGCTTGGTTTTGACGATGATGAAGAACATGTTATTTATAATTCAATCGCAAAAACAATAAAATTAATGTTGGCGCTTAAAAGTTGCAATATTTATCTTTGCAAAAAGGGCGAAGACGAATTAAAACTTAAAGGCAGTGCGGATAACGCACATAGCGGCAAAATTAAAGATTACGTTATTGAAGCTTGGCAAAAAGAAGACGTCGTGCAAGTGAAAGATTCGACTTTGCAACGTTTGATTTTCCCGATGAAAAATAATTTTGAATGTATTGGCGCTATTGAAATTACGCGTGGTGTAAAACGCCCATTAGAACGCGAGTTTCGTGATTTGCTTGAAATTACGGCGGGGCTTTTTGTAACTTCTTTGGGCATTCAAAAATTAATCGACGAAGTTAAAAGAGTTATCGCAGCAAGCGTTGTTTCAACGGGCGAACTTCAAAACCTGCGTGCGCAATTAACTGCCATCATTGGCGATTTGGGCGATCAACAACAAAATTTTGTTGAAACTCTTGCTGTCGCGGTTGATGTGAAAAAAGGCAAAAAGAAAACCAGCCATTCGAAAAACACCGCTGAATTATCGCGCGAAATTTGTGAATACTTATGTTTGAACGAAAAAACAACCGACCTTATTTACTATGCGGGCTTGTTGCAAAATATCGGCCAAATTACGCTCGATGAAGAATTGTTCAACAAAAAAGAAAAATTAACAGCGTCTGAATGGAAACAATTGCAAGAATCGCCGAATGCCGGTGTGAGCTTGCTTATGAACATCAATTTCTTATCGGAAGTTGTGCCATATATCAACTACCAAAAAGAACGTTGGGACGGTAAAGGCCTGCCTGAAGGGCTTGGCGGTCGTTCGATTCCTTTGGGTTCAAGAATTATAGCTATTGCAGATGCTTATTGTGCTTTAACCGAAGACCGTTCTCACAGAAAAGCTTTGAGCGATGCTGAAGCGCTTCAAATCATTCGCGAAGAATCGGGCGTTAAGTGGGACCCTGCGGTTGTTGAAGCTTTAGAAGAAATTAAAAGCGCGTAAGCTCTTCCAACTTGTTGCAATTTGTAGCTAGATGCTTATGTGTTCGGTGCTGTTATTTTGTCGATGTTAATTTTTTGTAACAAACCTGGTACAAAAAACTAAAGTTATTTGAAAACCTTCCGACATGCTTAGTATGTGTGAAAATTTCAATAAGGCAGTGCTGTAAACTTTTGTAAAAAAGGTCCTTAAGAAATAACAATTATATATATAAGCCATACTTTATATATGAAATACAATAACAAATTTAAAGTGACAAATAAAAAATAAAAGGAGATGACAAATGAACCTAGCAACAACATTACTTAGTCTTTTGGGTATTAATTCTGCAAAAGAGGTGACATCAAGCAGCAAAAAAGACAGCCAAGAATGTACATGCGATGCGAGTATTATGGGTCATGGCTATAACACCGCAGATAGCATCGAAAGTTTCGAACGTGATCCGGAAACCGGTTTTATTAAAGAATATCCGAGTGATTTTAGTTCTTCTCAACCTCAAGCGTTATTCGATAAAATCATGAACTTCTTTACTAACATGTTCCAATTTATGGCAGGAAATAACGCTGTTGAAGGCAACAACAACAGATCTAATAGCGGCATATACGGAAACCAAGCAGGCGACAACAACACCCAAGGAAACAGTGGCGATGTAAATGGAAAAGTAACCGACAACAGCGGACAAGTGGGCAACGGCAACATTATGGACAGCCATGACATGGAAATTGTGATCAATAATACTATTATAAAAAAATGTGATTGCGATGGTGATTGCAAGAAGAATGAAGACGTTGAACTCACGCCTGAATTCAATGATAAATTTGCAGAGTATGAAAATACAATCAATGACATGCACCACCAAGGACGCCTGGAGGCTAGCAAGCAACATCCCGAGTTACCATTTCATAGTCCGGAAATTGGTGAATTAGGACAGGAAATTTCAGCTTCGCGCATCGAAGAATTTAAAGCGGCAAACCCTGACTGTGTAAAATTCAAGGAAAGACTTGAAGAGGAAAGAGCTGCTATGAAAGAGGCGATAGCAAACGGTATGGACGAAGAAACATACCTCAAAGAAAATCCTGCTTGTAAGGAATACTTGGATTTCTACTCAGAAGCAGCGCTTAAATTTACGTATTAGGGTTGGGCTAAACCAACCTTAAAATATACTCGCTGTAATCATTTTTGGGGTAACTTTGCGCAAGAGACTTAAGTTGCTCCGTGGTGATATAGCCCATACGCCAAGCTACCTCTTCAATACAGGCAATTTTCATATCTGTGTTAATTTCCATGGTTTGAACGAAATTGCTTGCCTGAAGAAGGCTTTCGTGGGTTCCTGTGTCAAGCCATGCAAAACCGCGGCCGAGGATTTCAACCTCCAATTCACCGCGCTCAAGATAAATATTGTTTAAGTCAGTTATCTCTAATTCACCTCTGGCAGAGGGTTTTAGAGATTTGGCATATTCGCAAACATATTTATCATAAAAATATAAACCTGTCACAGCATAGTGAGATTTTGGGTTTTGTGGTTTTTCTTCAATTGAAATTGCGCGGTTGTTAGCATTGAATTCAACCACACCAAAGCGTTGCGGGTCTTTGACTTGATATCCGAAAACCGCCGCGCCTCTTTTTGTGTAGCCGATTTTTTGGCCCACATTTTTTAACATGGAAGAAAACCCGAAACCGTGGAAAATGTTATCACCCAAAACAAGCGCTGAAGGATGACCCTCAAGCCAATCTTCGGCGATAATAAAGCTGTCTGCAATACCTCTTTGAACTTTTTGAACAGCATAAGAGAAATTAACTCCAAGCTCATCACCGGTACCCAAAGTTTTTCTGAAATTTTCAAGGTCACTTTCGTTTGTGATAATTAAGATGTCTTGAATCCCCGCCAACATCAAAGTTGTGAGGGGGTAATAAATCATAGGTTTGTCATAAACCGGCAGAAGAATTTTTGAAATTGGTTTGCTTGCAGGATAAAGTCTTGTTCCTGCACCACCAGCGAGGATAATTCCCTTCATAAATACTCCTTTAGATTTCTAGTGCGACCTTTTCTTCTTTGTTTGAATCACCTTTGATTGTTAGTGGAGCTCCGCCTTTGTTTGCGGCAAGTTTTTCGCGGACTTTCGCTTCAATTTCTGCCAAAATTTTTGGGTTTTCTTCTAAAAATTCTTTGCTTTTATCACGGCCTTGGCCAAGTTTCTCATCGTTATAACTAAACCACGCGCCCGCTTTCTTAACAATGTCGAAATTTACCGCAACATCGAGAATATTGCCGAGAGCGCAAATGCCTTTGCCGAAAATTATATCAAATTCAGCAACTCTAAATGGCGGAGCCACTTTGTTTTTTGCCACTTTCACACGAACGCGATTGCCGATATTTTCGCCTTCTTTGTTTTTGATATCTTCTCCGCTCACTTTTCTTATTTCCATACGTAATGAAGAGTAATATTTAAGAGCGTTTCCACCGGTTGTTGTTTCGGGGTTACCATACATTACGCCGATTTTCATCCTCAATTGGTTAATGAAAATTACCGTGGTATTGGTTTTGCCCACAATTGCTGTTAATTTTCTTAACGCTTTTGACATCAAACGCGCCTGAAGCCCCATTTGTTGCGCTTCCATACCTTTTTCAATTTCTTCTTTCGGAACAAGTGCTGCAACGGAATCTATAACAATAATGTCGATTGCGCCGGAGCGAACTAACTCTTCTGCGATTTCAAGGGCTTGTTCACCTGTGTCTGGCTGCGAAATCAAAAGTTCATCAATATTTACACCAAGTGCTTGAGCATATTCAGGGTCGAGCGCATGTTCAGCGTCAATAAAAGCTGCAATGCCGCCTGTTTTCTGACATTGAGCCACAATATGTTGTGCCAAAGTTGTTTTACCGCTGCTTTCAGGGCCATAAATTTCAATAATTCTTCCGCGTGGAACGCCGCCTATACCGAGCGCAATATCCAACGCCAAAGAACCTGTCGGGATATAATCAACCGAAACAGCGGTTTTATCGCCAAGGCGCATAATCGAGCCTTTACCGAAATCTTTTTCAATCTTATCCAGCGCGAGTTTCAGCGCCTTATCTTTGCCGCTTTCTTCTTTCACCGCTTCTTTTACTGCCATATTCTTTTCCTTCCACAAATCTTTAATCTATTGTACAATAAATTCTATGAAAACAGTAAAACTTAACAATTTTGAAATAGGCACAAACAAGCTCACAATTTTTGCAGGGCCTTGCGTTATTGAAAATGAAGATGTGATTTTTGAAACCGCAAAAGGGCTCAAAGAAATTTGTAAAAAGCTTGATATAAACTATGTTTTTAAAGCAAGTTATGATAAGGCTAATCGTTCCTCAATTCAATCTTTTCGCGGTTTAGGCTTAAAGCGCGGACTGGAACTTTTAGCGGCTGTTAAAAAAGATTTAGGGATTCCGATTGTAACCGATATTCATTTACCCGAAGAGGCCGAAGAAGTCGCGCAAGTTGCAGATATCCTTCAAATTCCTGCATTTTTATGCCGCCAAACCGATATTTTGATTGCCGCAGCGAAAACCGGGAAAATCGTAAACATTAAAAAAGGTCAATTTTTAGCGCCGAACCAGATAAAAAGTATTGCAAATAAAGTTATTGAAAGTGGAAACGACCAAATTTTAATCACAGAGCGCGGTACAACGTTTGGCTATAACAACCTGATTACAGATATGCGTTCAATTAAAATTATTCAAGATCTTGGCTATCCGACGTTTTTTGATGCAACCCACAGTGTTCAACTGCCCGGCGGTCACGGCGACAGTTCTTCCGGAGAGCGCGAATTTGTTCCTATTTTGGCGAATGCCGCAGTTGCTGCAGGCGCAAAAGGACTTTTCTTTGAAGTGCACCCAAACCCCACAGAGGCAATGTGTGACGGGGATAATATGATACCGCTTACGGAAGCGGAAAGTGTTTTTTCAATTTGCAATCAAATCTTTAAGGTTGTGAACAGTTAAGAAACATTAAGAAAATATTGCTTGTCATGGCAATTTTTTTCCTTTATCGCTTTAAGTAAAAGTGTTAAAAGCGAAAGGAATAATAGTGGATATTCAACAAGTTGGTGCGGAACAAAGCTTGCAGCCTGCAAAAAAGAATAATGGTATTGTTGGTACAGCAGTAGCAGCAGGCGCGGGTGGCGTCTTAGGATATGGTGCATATTATGTTGCGGGTGGCGGCTCTAAAGTTGGCTATGCAAAACAACTTCTTAAAGGAGGGGTTGATAAATTTGTTAGTAGGCATACGGAAAGTGATTTCAGCAAAGGTATGTATTTGGGCGAAAAGGCTAGAAAATTAAAATTGCCTCGAGATAAAGTTGTTGGGTATACAATGGATAATCTTGAAAAACTTCCTGATATTTTGAGAGAAGATTTTAAAGAATTAACAAAAGTGTCTAAACATTCAAAAGGCAAAATCGCTGCATTTGTGGCTGCGGGTGCTGCTGTTGTTGGTGGAATATGTTTCTTAATTAAAAACTTTAAAAATAAAAAAGCTGAAGCAGCAACGGTAGAAACTACACAAGGTTAATTATAAAATCATATTTAAGAGCGGGTTGATTGTTATGATTGACCCGCTTTTATTTTCGGGCTAACCTTTTAATTATGCCCACCCCTGATGTAAAAAATATAATAAAACTGCTAAAAAAGAAGGAAGAAGGCCTTTCAAAATTTGCCGCGCTGGCTTTTCAAAGTGAAGGGCGGGAGAATTTTGAAGTTGAGTGTGATTATCGCACTCCTTTTCAGCGCGACCGTGACAGAATTTTGCACTCTAAAGCTTTTCGCCGCCTTAAAAGAAAAACTCAGGTGTTTTTTGCGCCGCAAAACGACCACCTTAGAACGCGCATGACCCATACTTTAGAAGTTTCGCAAATTGCACGCACAATTGCAAGAATTCTTAACCTTAATGAAGATTTAACCGAAGCCATTGCAATGGGGCATGACCTTGGCCATGGCCCTTTTGGTCATAGCGGCGAAGAAGCGTTAAACGACGTTGCCCCAAAAGGCTTTCACCACAATGAACACAGCGTCCGCATAGTAAAACATATTGAAAAATTAAACCTTTGCGCCGAAACCATTGACGGTATTTTGAACCACACAGGCCCAATAGCACCAAAAACACTTGAAGGTCAAATAGTAAAAATTTCAGATAGAATTGCCTATCTTAACCACGATATTGAAGACGCGGTTCGTGCGCGGGTTATTAAAGTCAGTGACATTCCGCGTGAATTTGTTGAATATTTTGGCCCCTCTAAACGTGAACGCATTAAAAAAGTGGTGTCGGATATTTATTTTCACAGTTTTGATGAGCCCCAAATCAACCTTAGCGAAGAGTGTGTAACGTTTTTAAACAATTTGAGGGGCTGGATGTTTAAAAACGTTTACTTTAGTGATAAAACTAAGGGACGAGAAGAGTTCGCCAAACAAATTGTCAAGGATTTATTTCACTATTACAACAAAAACGAGGGTGAACAGCTCGCAATTGATTATGTCGCGGGAATGAGTGACGAATTTGCAATAAAAACTCATCAAGAAATAACGATTAATGGCGGAAATTACGTACCAAAGTGCAACTAAGCGCATAAAAGTCAGGGTTTATAAATGTTCAAAGAAGCTTGCACCTACATGTTTAAAGATAATAAAATTGCTCAAAAGCTCGGTGCTTTTTTTCTGCTTAGAACTATTATCAGTACCATTCAGGCTTGTATCAAATATACCAATATAGATGCTTCTTTGCGTTCGCTGCTGTATGTGCTAATAATATTTCTTGGGATATTTGGCTATGGCTACTACTGCAATTGCATCAAATCAGTCATCATGCAAGTGAAAAGTGAAAATATTGTATTACCTTATTTTTTTACGTATGAACATTTGCAAACCGGGTTCAAACTTTTCTTAGCTTTTTTGCCTGCGTTGTTGCTCTATGTACTTTCAATGAGTTTTGCAGCAGTGATATTTTCAGTGGAATTATTAATATTTATTTTAGTGCTTATGCTTTTGTTTTGCTTGTTATTCATACCTGCACTTATGTGGATTTTTTCATATACAGGAAGGGTAGATTTATTCTCTAAATTATCGATTATGCCGAAAATTATGGGATATAATT
>JAVBQM010000024.1:0-10604 GCA_031549065.1 Candidatus Gastranaerophilales bacterium
CGCCCGAACTTACCGCTAAGGGCCGCAAGCCTATTTTGCTTTCAATGGGTGCACCTGTTGATATGGTTCCGCAATTCGCTGTTGATGCCCTTAAAACGGCGCTTGACGACCCTTTGATTCACACTTATTCAACCCCAAAAGGCGAACCTTATTTTATTGATGCCGTTATAAGTCGTATGAAAACACGCTTCGGGGTGGAGCTTAAAGCGAATGAAGTTTTTTCGCTAATTGGTTCAAAAGAAGGTATCGCAAACATTATTCGCGAACTCATTAACCCTGTTGAAGACGAAAAATCGCGTGATATCATTATGATTCCGGACCCCGGCTATGCTTCTTACAAAGAAATGGTAAAAGTTTCAGGCGGTTTAGCATATGGAGTTCCGCTTACAAAAGAAAACAACTACACGCCCGATTTAGAAGATGTTTTGACGCAAATGAAAAATAAGGGCCTTGACCCCAAAAAAATTAAAGCGCTTGTTATAAACTACCCGAACAACCCTCTAGGAGTGACTTGCAGCAGGGAATATCTTCAAAGTGCAGTAGATTTTTGCAAAAAATACGAAATTTTATTGATTGCCGATAACGCATATAGCGAAATTTATTTCGACGAGGAAGATAAACCCGCTTCAATTTTAGAATTTGAAGGCGCTATGGATGTAGCGGTTGAATTTCACTCATTTTCAAAACCTTATGCGATGACAGGCTGGCGCTTGGGTTGGGTTTGCGGCAATGCTGAAGTTGTTTCAATGTTCGGGAAATTGAAATCCACAATCGACACGGGCATCTTTAAAGCCTTACAAAAAGCGGGCGCAGAACTTTTGCTTTCAAAAGAAGGTGACGAATACATTAAAAATGCAAACGCTAAATTTGAAATAAAGCTTACAGAATTTGCAAAAGGCTTAAAAGAGTTAGGCTGGAATGATGTTGAAGTTCCAAAAACCACATTCTATTTGTGGGTTAAAACTCCGCCACGCTTTAAGACAGACAAAGAATTTTGCGATATTATGCTTGAAAAATCAGGCATCGTGATTGTTCCGGGCGACGCTTTCGGAGATTGCGGCAAAGGTTATGTCCGTATGAGTATTGTCGCGGGCGAGGCCCAGCTAAAAGAAGTTATTGAGCGCATGAAGGCCGACGGACACACATATGCCTAAAGCTGTAATAATAGATTACGACGCCGGTAACGTTAAAAGCGTAGCAAACGCGCTTGCGCGGCTTGGAGTTAAGGCCGAGATTACCGGCAATATTGATAAAATTCTTGCTGCCGATAAAATTATTTTTCCCGGGCAAGGACATTTTAAGCAGGCAATGGAAAAACTCGATTCGCACAACCTCATTGAGCCGATAAAAGAAGTTATTTCAAGTGGGAAGCCTTTTTTGGGAATTTGCCTCGGGCTTCAGGTTCTTTTTGAGAAAAGCGAAGAAGCGCCCGGGGTTGAAGGTCTTGGAATTTTTAAGGGTGAAGTAAAGAAATTCACCAAGGGCAAAGCGCCGCAAATAGGCTGGAATAAAATTAGCGCCAAAAACGTAAATACATATTTAAGAGAAGATTATTTTTACTTTGTAAATTCATATTATGTTATCCCTGAAAACCCTGAAATAATAGCATCCACAGCAAGTTACCATATTGATTTTTGTTCATCTGTTCAGCATAAAAACGTTACCGCGCTTCAATTTCACCCTGAAAAAAGTTCTATGGCGGGGTTTGAATTTTTTAAAAAGTGGCTTAGAGATTAAAACTCGCAACATATTTTACAACAGACTCGCTTGTTGTATAATACCCTTAATTGTAGTTGGAAACTTCGATGCAAATTGTTCAAACCCTTAACGATTTCATAAAAATTCTGTTCACACCAAGCACAGAGGGTCTTTGTCTGGGTGATTTTTTGCTTGTTCAAGAAGCAGATGAAAGGTTTTTGGGGCAAATTATTGAAGTTGAGGACGATAAATTCGACAAAGAAAAGGCCGTTGCAAGAGTTAAGTTGACTCATTCGATTAATTTGGAAGGCGAAATTGTTGATTTCAACTACCATACACCTTCGAAACAATGTGAGGTTTTGTACGCAAACACGCGCGAAATTTTCGATTTTGTAAATCAAGACAAGCGCACATTCAAGTTTGGTGAAGATTTTAAATATTCTCGCCCGTTTGAATTTAATTTGGATTTTTTCAAAAATTCCCCCCTCATTTTTTGCGACACAATTAAAGAGCATAACAATTTCAGCGCGCAGCTTTCTAAAAAACTTTCCGATTTCAGAAATGTTATTTTAATTGACTACACGGGTTCGCTCGAAGTTGAAGGCGCGCAAAGGCTTCGCGCAAAGGTAGATTTTAAACTGCCCTTAGATTATTTTTCACTTGATTATATTTGGGAAAAAGGGCTTGCGAGCGCCTCGCTTGAAACGCAGGCGGTTTGCGAAGAAATTTTCAATGAAGTTAAAAGTTTTGTCAAAATGACAAAAGACAAATTCATACCCTTTAACCGCTTTTTAAAGGTAATTGGGGGACAATACAAATCCACGCCCGTTAAAGAGCTTTTGGTGTTAAAAAACCGCCTTCAAAATTACCAGCAGGAAGAACTTTTCGCTAATGTAAAATCTGAATTTACTTGGATTTTTGAACAAATCGGCAAAGAAAAAATTACAATTATCGATTTGTCGCCTATAAAAAGCTTCTGGCATAAAGATTTCACAGAATTCATTTTAAGGAACATAAAAATCGATTCATACGTATTTATGAGGCTAAACGACAGTAATTTTGATTTTGACCTTTTAAATTTAATGTATCTGAAAAACAGGAAATACTCAGTAATACCGAGCATTTCAAACCTATTTGCAAAGCTTCCGATAATCGCGGAGCATTGTCCTAACTGCATAATTTTCCCAACCAAAAATTTGCGAAAAGATTTTGGTTCTCTAGAAGCTTCAATTTGTGCGATGCCCGAGGGCACGGTAATGCTTTATGGCAAAGACAGCAACAATTTCGCCTTCTTAGTCAAAAATTTAGACAAGGAATTTGAAGACGAAGAGCAAAAAGCCAAAAAACAAGCCGCAAGACTGACTTTCGAGGGTGACGTTATTAAAAACCTTCGTGTTAAAGATAAAATCACACGCTTGAACGATCAAAAGCAGCGCGAAATCGAAGAGGAAGTGGATAAATTTCTGTCTTCCGGAATAAAAATAAAAGATACGCCAAAGCTTGAAACAACGCTTGTGCAAAGTGTCACAAACCCTCCACCGGTGGTTGAAAAAACTCCGGCTATGCAAATTGCAATGGGAAGCATACAGCCTCAAAAACCCGAGCCGCAAATTACTTTGGAACCTGAGCCGCAAATTACTATGTCAAAACCGGAAACATCAATTCCTGTAAGCGTTATCTCTCCGCCACCTGCAGAAGAACAATTCAACTACCAAATTGAGGATGTTATAAGCGAAGAGGATTTGGATTTATTTGACGCACTTAACCAAGAACCGCCGCCAAGCGTGGAAGAGATTGTTCAAGAAAGCGCAGAAATTGAAGAAGTTTTCGAGGAAATTTTTGAAGAAGTTGAACCTGAAAAAGAATCTATTGTTGAAGAGCCTGTGGCCGAGACACCGGAAGTTCAAATAGAAGAAGATAGCGCAAAAATTGAAGAAGCGTTTGGGGAAATTTTCAAAGAGATTGAACTGGAAAAAGAACCCGAAGAAGTTGAAACCAAGGAAATTGAAGCCGAAGAAGTTGAAACCAAGGAAATTGAAGCCGAAGAAGTTGAAACCAAGGAAATTCAGGATGAAGAGCCTGCAACTGAAGAAGCCGAAACTAAAGAAGTTACGGCAGAAAAAGAACCTGCGATAGAAGAGGCTGAAACTCAAATTAATATTGAAGAAAATATTGAAGAATTTTTACTTGAAGATATAGCTGATGAATCTATCCATGAGACCTTTGAAGAAATTATAGATGCTGATTCCGCAGCGAAAAATGAGGCCGAAACTGAAACAATATCTGAGGTTGAACCGGAAACCGAAAGCGCGCCTGAAGCTGAACCAAAAGTCATCCCCGTTGAAGAAATTCCCGAAACAATTTCAGAAGGACACGCCTCGCCATATATTGAAGAAATCCCTATTTTTACGCCCGAAATTCCTCGGGCTGCTGTTGAGGATGATAAATTTAGCGAAGGCGACAAAGTTTTGCATGATAACTATGGCGAAGGTGAAGTTTTGCAGATTGTTGAATATTCCGATAAAGTCCTTCTTCAGATTGAATTTGAACGTATAGGCAAGCGCTTGCTTGACCCTGTTATTGCCGGAATTAGAAAAATACGTACGTAAAAATACGGATTTACACACTCAAAAAACGTGTTATTCTAACATTATCCATTGCAATTTTGACACATAAGATTTCCTTCTCTCACAAAGGAAGGAAAACAACCAATGTTTAAAAGCAGTTCACCGAGCAGTTTCAGCTCATCGGTAAAAATCAACGGACAGACAAAGGCTAAGACAACCTCTTACTCAGACGGCTCTTCTAGCACAAATTATTACATGTCTCCATATGAACAAGACGCGTACAATTACGCACAAAGTCAGTTCTCAAGCGGCCTAAAGAATCTTAATGTGTTCTCACCGGAAACTCTTAAGGACTTAAACGATAGCGTGGAAGCCTACAAAAACAAGGGTATCGCACAGATTAACCAAATCTACAACCCTATGTTCAGCAGCCTTCAAAACAACATCGCTTCAAGATTCGGCAATCTGGACAATTCAATTTTTCTTGATAAATTAAAGCAAATTGAAGGAAGTCGCGCTGATTCAATCAATGCTCTGGCGCAGGATGTCACTTCAAAAGCTCAGGAATTGAAGCAAAACGAGCTCTCAGGAAGATATGATTATTTGAATTTTTTAAATAATTATCAAAATCAAGTATATCAAAATGCAGCCGGGGCTGCGGCAAGCAATAATTCGAGTTATCCGAAAAGCAATACATCAGGAAACCAGCTTGGAAACCAGTTGACGGATATTTTAATGAAGTCGCTTGTCAGCTTTCTTCCCCTATAGGGTTTAATTTTCTATTTATACTACAGCGCAAGTTCCACTTGGACTGCGTTTTCGGGGAATATTCTTAAATTCCCCGTTTTTTTTAAAACTTTATTGGCAAAAGACGCTCCGATTACAATAGCGCGCCTGTTCATTCGAACAAGCTTTGCGTTCGCGCCTTTGGCGCTCACTTTAGAGGCGTCAATAATCTTAACTAAACACTTAATCGCTGTGGGCTTTATTACCTGTAAAAATGCCCCCAACATCACCAAATTGGCACATTTTATCTCACCGATTTTTCGCGCCAAAAAGTTTGCCGGAATAAGGAAATACTTAACATCTTTGCGCTTTTCAACAAAACCTTCTTCGGGTGAATTAACGAAAATCATACCGTCTTCCGAAATGTCATTTTCAAAATGCTCAACAGACTGAGAGTTAAGCGCAATAAGATAATCAGGGTTTTTTTTAACAGGCGATGAAATTTCATTTTCAGACATAACAACCGTGCAATTTGCAACACCGCCGCGCATTTGCGCTCCATAGCTCGGCAACCATGTCACAAATTTTTTCATACACATTACGCACTTTGAAAGCAAAATGCCCGCGAAAAGTGCTCCCTGGCCACCATAACCCGAAATTATGACACTATTTTCAGCTTTTATACCCTTTTCCATTCAGAACATTATATCACAATTTATTTTTGTAAACACCCAATGGAAAGATATTAAACAATTCTTTTTCAATCCATTCGTGGGCGCCTATTGGGGTAGTTTTCCAATTTGTCGGGCAGCTTGAAATAATTTCCACAAGGCTTGTTCCAAGCCCTTTAACCTGCGAACTAAAGGCATTTTTAATAGCACGCTTTGTGTTTTCAATTTGTTTAATATTTGTTAACGAAACTCTTTCCACATAAGCTGCGCCTTCAAAAGTTGCACAAAGTTCAGCTATTTTAACAGGGTTTCCGCCTGCTCTACCCAGAGTAGTGGTTGAAGTCACCTGTCCTAAAATCGTTGTGGGGCTTGCTTGTCCGCCTGTCATACCATAATTTGTATTATTCGCACAAATTGCCGTTATATTCTCAGCACGGATAAAACCATGGAGGCTTTCCCCTAAGCCGATTGAAGAGAAATCACCGTCCCCTTGATATGTAAGAACAAGCTTGTCGGGTTTTGACCGCTTCACCCCTGTTGCTGTCGCCATAGCTCGCCCATGGGGTGCTTCGACAATATCAAGGTTCAAATAATCATTCAAAAAAACGCTGCAGCCGATTGAACTCACTACAATTGTTTTTTCACTCAACTCCATTTCTTCGAGAGCCTCGGCAATCAGACGAATTGCCACACCATGGTCGCAACCTGGGCAAAAACCCGAATCAACATTTTTATGTATATTTTTAGATATTTTAAAAACTGTCGCGCCGCTCATACCGCCACTTCCTTAATTTTTTCATAAATTTCATCCGCACTGAAATAATCTCCCGCGGCACGCCCCATAAATTCAACCGGCGCAGAACCATTTATTGCAATTTTGACATCTTCAAGCATTTGCCCCATATTCATTTCAACATCAAGGACAACTCTTGCTTTTTTGGCATGCTTATAAATCGTTTCGCTCGGGAAAGGCCAAAGCGTTACCGGACGCACCATACCAACTTTTATGCCTTCTTCATTTGCACGGATAATAGCTTCTTTTGCAATTCGCGCAACCGAGCCAAAAGCGGTAATTAAAATTTCAGGCTCATTGCACATAAACGATTCGCTCATAGTCTCATTTTGCGCAATTAACGAATATTTTTCTCTAAAGCGGCCCTCCACAATGTTTCTTAAAACTTCTTTATCTTTTTGAATAGAACCAATCCAACGCCCGTCACGCCCTTTGGCGCCGTCTAAAGCCCAATCGCTCGGGTCAATTTTAGGATACGGGTACTTACCCACAACCGCTACTTCCATCATCTGGCCCAAAAGCCCGTCAGCAAGTATAGTCACAAGAGTCCGATATTTTTGTGACAAATAAAACGCGCGATAAGTAAAGTCGACCATTTCTTGAACATTTGAAGGCGCGAGAGTTAAAACTTTATAATCCCCGTTTCCACCGCCTTTAACGGTTTGAAAATAATCGCTCTGTGAAGGCTGAATATATCCAAGCCCGGGACCTGCGCGCATTACGGAAACTAAAACCGCCGGAATGTCGTCCGCGCAAATATATGAAATTCCTTCCTGCATCAAGGCAATAGCGCACGAGGAAGAAGAGGTCATTGAAATTGTGCCTGTTGCTGCAGCACCAAGGAGCATGTTAATCGAAGCTACTTCGCTTTCTGATTGCAAAAACATTTTACCCAATTTGGGCATTTCTTCGCTTAAAAATTCACCGATTTCATTTTGAGGAGTGATAGGATAACCGAAAAAACACTCTAAACCCGCATTCAACGCAGCTTTTGCAAGCGCGATGTTTCCCTTTAAAAGTTCTATCTCGCTATCTTCATCCATATTCACGCCACCGGGCATTACCGCTTCATTCATCTTTGCACCTCTATAATGGCGTAATCAGGACAGGTTTTGGCGCAAATTGCACAACCTATGCAGGCGTTTTCATTTTTGAGTTCCACCGCCATGCCGTTTTTTGTATCCTCCTGCGCCGTAAGTTCCAAGAGTCCTTTTGGGCAAGCAGCCACACATAATTCGCACCCCTTGCACCTTTGTTTTTTTATTACAATCTTTCCCATGTCGTTATGATAGCATAAGAAAAACATGATGGCATAAGAAAAGCCGGCCTAAAAGACCGGCGGAAAATTGGGTATGGAGTTAAGGAAGGAAAACTATTCCACTTACCGCCACCCTCGCGGCTTGCGGATTTTTAACCGAATGTTTTGAAAGTTGTTTCAACGTTCTTTTGGATAACTTTTTGAACAGCTTCCATTTCGGTTTGAATTGCTTTTTGTTCGGTGTCTAGTTGTCTTAGTTTTAATTCAAGGTTTTTATCTTGCTGTTGAATTGATTCTGTTTTAGCGTTGATATCTTGAATTGAGCGGTCATATAACATTTTTTGATATTCATATTCTTTTGTAGCTTCTTCATAGCCGTCATTGTCTTCAGCTTTTTTAACTTCAAGATCAAAAGTTTTTTTGCTGCCATCTTCAATTTGGCCGGTTGTTGCATCAAATTTAACACCAAGGGCTTTGGCAATTGCTGCCATTGCTTCAGGATCAGTAGTGTCAAATCTTTTTAGGTTGATGCTTGTAAATCTGGAGCTGTTTGTTGAATCATTAGTCGATAAATCTGCCCAGGCTTTAGCTGTTTTGGTAACGCTGTGGTCTTTTGCATAGTAAAGCGTTGGAGGAGGATCGGTTTTGCCCAAATCTGCGGTCAAAGCATAATAAGCTGTTTTACTTGAAGCATCTTTTGCTGCGGTAAACTTTGTAAATTTTGCAGCTTCCGCCGTATATTCTGCTTCAGTAATCGGATTACCGCTATTGCCAATACCGTTAGGATTCATCAGCTTAATAACTGCCCTTAGGTCATTATCTGCAGTGGTAGTTGCGCCTACATATTCATCATTGCCTACTGTCATTGCTGTCGCACTTGTCTTTGAAGGTATAACGGTGCTTGTAAAACCTTCTCTTTCTATTGCTTTATACTGCATAGTTACTAGATAATTACCGTCTGTACTGTTGTAGTCTCTATCAAAATTAACTATTGAGAAAGAATTATCCAAAGCAGCGCTTTCAAATGTGTATCTTGAGCTGTAAAAGTTTACTGCGCTTGGAGGTAAAGGTAATTTCAAGTTGACCATTTGATTATAAAGCCCGGCAGATTCATTAGCCAAAGATGCTCTTTGTTGGTTAACTTGTTGTCCTTGATATTCCACGTTGGTTTTTCTAGCTGTAAGCCCTAAAAAACGAGCCTGTGATGCTGCCATACCCATAATTTTGGTTCCTTGTAGTTCCTTAACTTGTGTTAATGTTATCGGCAAGGTTTTCTATAAACTTTATGCCAAGACTAATATTTGTTACATTTATTTACATTATCAAAATAAAAGAGCTGGGCAAAATTTAACGTTTGTGATACTTATACATTTGGAAAAAAACTAGACGAACAAGGCAACATAAAAAAATGAACTCCAAAATATCAAGTATGACCAGCTTTCAAGCCTACGCTAAAGGCTTGAATATGCCAGCGAAAACAAAAGATTTAATACACCAGGGTATTCAAAAAGAGCGATCTGCCCTAAAACCTGCCGTTATTATTTCAAGCACTTTGGGAATTCTCGGCGCACTGACCTTGTTGTCACAAGGAAAAAACCTAAAAGGTTTCATTGGAGATTTTCTAAATAACGCAAAACTTGACGAAAAGCATGGGGAACCGTTAAGCGAAATCAAAGACTTTAATATGTTTAAACTTTCATCGTATAAGAATCTTGTAAAAGCCGCCAAATATGGCCCGCTTGATATTATTACAATGGCAACTTTCGCAATCACGGGCGGAGCAACTTCGGGCATTACGCTAGACAAAAAGAATGCAAAAACAAAACTTAAAGAATCAGTTTCACAACTTGTCGGTAATATAATTATCCCTGTATCAGCCCTCACAGTGAGTTCCACACTGGCTGATAAGACAATAGGCAAAACTATTTTTAATAAAAATATTACGGCAAGCAATGTTAAGTGGGTAAAAATTCCAATGAGTATTATTGGCTTTGCAATAGGTGTTCTGGGTGGGCATAAAATTGCGAATGCTTTAAATAAAGCACTGTTTAATGAAAAACAAGTAACAAAAGAAAGAGAAATTAAGGCCACAGACTTAATGGCACATGTTGATGACATTGCAACAACAGCCGGCATGATGGGTAAAGGGATATCGGCATATGAGGGTATAGCAAGAGTCATTCCTGCAGCTGTTGTTATTCCTGGTATTTTAGCAGGATTTGCCGGTTCTAAAGAACCCCGGGCTGTAATTAAAAAAGCATAAAGATTGTATTAAGGCATGTTTGGCGCGTGATACCATGGTTGTAATACGAGTTAAGGGGTAAAATTATGATTCCAATTATTGATTCAAAAAGACAATATCAAACAATTGCAGCTGAAGCAGAAAAAGCTGTGCTTGAAGTTATGAGAAGCGGCAGTTATATTTTAGGGGCACACAATAAAGCCTTTGAAGCTGAAATGGCCGATTTTATAGGCTGCAAGTATACTATTGGAATGAACTCCGGTACAGACGCGCTACACTTGGCTTTGCGCGCACTTGACATTGGCGCGGGCGATGAAGTCATAACAGTAGCTTTCACTTTCGTTGCAACAACAGAAGCTATCGGCATTGTCGGCGCAACACCTGTTTTCGTTGATATTGACCCTGATACATTTAATATTGATGTAGATAAAATTGAAGCTGCAATTACCCCAAAAACCAAGGCTATTATTCCTGTTCACTTATACGGGCAACCTTGTGATATGGATGCAATTATGGATATCGCGCATCGCCACGACTTATTTGTTATAGAAGACTGCTGTCAGGCGATCGGCTCAAAATATAAAGGTCGCCAGGTCGGAACTTTTGGCGACATCAACGCTTTTAGTTTCTATCCGACCAAAAACCTTGG
>JAVBQM010000025.1:0-2657 GCA_031549065.1 Candidatus Gastranaerophilales bacterium
GTGAAAAAAGCTGTCGAAAAGCTGAATTTTGTGCCGAGCGTAAAATTTTACAAAGATTCCTTTTCGGTCATTTATGAACCTTACTTAAAAAATAAGGATTTTTTAAAGTGTTATCAAGAAATTATAAACAATGACATTTTGGACAAAGAAACCACAATAAAGCTGATTGAACGCTATTTAAACCATTTAATTTTCTCGTTTTTGAGCATAAAAAACTACAAATTTAAAGACTTGAAAGCAGCGCCATATTTTGTGAAAAACACTCTCAATAAAAGAATGTTCAAAAGCGCTGATTTGGCAGTTGAAGTTCAAACCTGGCTTGATGAAATGTCTTTGGGAAGCTATGAAGTTGTTCCTGTTTTCAATATTGAAAAAACCGAAAACGATACTTTCCTGATGAGAATTCTCGCCAAAAACAAAACAACGGGTGAAGTATATGAACTTGAAAAACTTTCAGATGAAGAAAAAACGCTAATCGAGCGCCAAATTAACTGGGCTACAAAATATATTGAAGACTTGGAAGATGTTACCCTGGAACTTGATATAGCGGGTGTTTACAAGCTTATAACGCAAATTTCTTATTACCTTTCACAGGCCGGAATGGAAGTTAATTTACCGGATGGAATGGGCAATATCATTGTTCCGCGCGCCAGCATAAATGCAAAAATTAAACAAAAACGCACGCTCGAAGAGGGTGAAATTATTGATTTTTCAAATAATGCCGTTATTTCGCTTGATGAAATTATGGATTTTTCAATTCAGGTTGCGCTGGGTGATGATGAAAAAATCAGTGTGGAAGAGTTCCAAAAGCTTGCCGAGAACACAAGCGGGCTGATTAAATATAAAGAAAAATACATTTTAATTGATAAAGATGAAACTCAAAAGCTTTTGGAGCGCTTGAAGCGTAAGCCGAACCTTATAATGAACAAGATGAAACTCTTGCACCATGCGCTTTCCGGGAAAATCGACGAGTATGATTTTGATTATGATGAAGCTTTTGCAAAAATTATTTCCAATTTCACAAAAATTGAAGAAATCGCGCTTCCTGATGATTTAAAAGGGGAATTGCGGCCATATCAGCAAGTTGGCTTCAAGTGGCTTTACACTAATGTTTGCAAGGGTTTTGGCTGCTGCATTGCCGATGATATGGGCCTTGGAAAAACAATTCAGGTCATTAGCCTTATTTTAAAATTAAAAGAGGAAAAAAAGCTGAAAAAACCCGCCCTTGTGGTTTGTCCTACAACTTTAATGGGTAACTGGGATAAAGAACTGGCAACTTTTGCACCGACTCTTAAAACGCAGATATACCATGGGTTGGACCGTGTTTTTGACGAAAATTGTGATGTTGTTCTAACGACTTATGCAATTTTAAGGATTGACTCTGAAGAATTCCAAAAACACAACTGGGATTTAATGATTATTGATGAAGCGCAAAATATTAAAAATATAAATACTTCGCAAACTCACGCTGTGAAAGCAATTAAGGCGACTATGAAAATTGCGATGACAGGTACGCCTGTTGAAAACCGCTTGAGTGAACTTTGGAGCATTTTTGATTTCATTAACAAGGGCTATCTGGGCACCATCGGTGACTTTAGCAAGAATTATGCCGTACCGATTGAAAGATTTAAGGAAGAAACTCGCACAGAGAAGTTAAAACTTGCGATTTCGCCCTTTATGTTAAGGCGCCTAAAAACAGACAAGACAATCATTTCCGACCTTCCGGAAAAACTTGTACTCGATGAATATTGTTATTTAACAAAAGCTCAAGCCGCGCTTTATGAGCGCATTTTAAGCCAATCTATGAGTGAAATTTCAGGTGCCGGCAGCGGAATTAACCGCCGCGGAGCGATTTTTAAGCTCATAACTTCCTTAAAACAGGTTTGCAACCACCCTTATCATTTCTTAAAACACGGCGATAAATCTAAAGGCGCGAGCGGAAAAAGCCAGAAGCTGATTTCAATTACCGACAACATTCTTGAAAACAACGAAAAAGCGCTGATTTTTACGCAGTACAAACAAATGGGCGAAATTTTAGATGAAATTATCAAGGACGAATACGATTTTAATCCTCTGTTTTTCCACGGCTCATTGAACGTTAAACAACGCGAGAATATGATTGACGAATTTTCAAGCAACCCTGATGCTAAATTGATGATTTTATCATTAAAAGCGGGCGGCTTGGGTTTAAACCTCACAAGCGCTACAAACGTTGTACACTATGACCTTTGGTGGAACCCCGCGGTTGAAGACCAGGCAACAGACAGAACTTACCGTATCGGGCAAGATAAAAACGTTATGGTGCACCGCTTTATCACCCTTTCGACCTTCGAAGAAAAAATTGATAAGATTATTAAAAGTAAACGTGAACTGGCTGAAACAGCCGTGTTTGCGGGCGAAAAAATAATTACCGAATTAAGCGATGATGAAATCTATGAAATCTTCTCTCTCGCCTAAAACTAAAGATATAATTGCTTTTTGGGGATATATTGCTCCTGAAGTTGTGGCGGATTATAAGAAAAAATACCCTGCGGCCCTTTGGATCGACCTTGATGTTAATTTTGATTATCCGCAAACCAAAATTATTCCCGATGCGAGTTGTAAAATTATCAAAAATATTTTTGATAACGCTTTTTATTTACGCGGGCGCATTATTA
>JAVBQM010000078.1:0-25064 GCA_031549065.1 Candidatus Gastranaerophilales bacterium
ATATACTAATGCTTCTTATAAAGCGTTCCAAGAATATGCTAAACCAATCGTAGCTGCCAGAAATGCTGACCCTAAAAAACTTGCAAAATTCAACAAAGCACAGAAAAAATTGCAAGATAAAAGAATTGCAAAAATGAAAAAATACCAAAGCGCAAACGGAACAAGCGCCTGGGATAAAAGCTTCGGCGCAATTCAAGCTGTTAACAGCTTAACAAAGTAGAATAAAATTCGAAGGATAAGAGGGTTAAACTTAACCCTCTTATTTTTTTCGCAAGTTTTGATTTAGGGCGCCCGAAATGATATAATAATCTTAATAATAGCAGGCTTTAAAGGAGAATTATGAAAGAAGTTGGCTTGACCTATGATGAAATTGACGGAATTATTAAACTGGATGCTTGCGGGCTCCAGTGTCCCACCCCGATTATGAAACTGGCTGAGTGCCTAAAAATAATTGAAGAAGGCAAAATTGTTGAAGTTTCATCAACCGATCTCGGGTTTGGTTCAGACGTCGGCGCTTGGTGTGATATGACAGAAAATACTCTTCTTTCTTTGAAATCTGAAAACGATGTTATAAAAGCCCGCGTTTTAAAGGGTAAAAGCGTCGCAGCGCCGGAAACTTGTCAAAAATCCTCCACGGGCTGTCAGTCGACAAGTTCTACTACCATAGTTATGTTTTCTAATGACCTTGATAAAGCGCTTGCTGCTTTTATGATAGCAAACGGCGCAAAAGCCACAGGCAAAGCGGTTACAGTATTTTTCACATTCTGGGGGTTGAACGTTTTAAGAAAATCAAACTCACCAAGTGTTAAAAAGGGTTTAATTGATAAAATGTTCGGTTTCATGATGCCAAAAGGGGCTGAAAAACTTATTCTTTCAAAAATGCATATGGGCGGTCTCGGGTCTTTAATGATGAAAAGCATTATGAAAAAGAAAAATGTTTCATCTCTTGCTCAATTAATTGAAACCGCTAAAAACTGTGGCGTGAAGTTGCTTGCCTGCAGTACGTCTATGGATTTAATGGGTATAAAACCCGAAGAATTAATTGACGGTGTCGAGGTTTGCGGCGTTGCAAAATATATTGCCGAATCAGAAAAAGCGGGCTCGAACTTATTTATATAATTCCGCCATGTAATCCATATAATCCACCGACAGACCCCATCTTACATTTTCACCATTTACCGGCATGTCCCAGGTAGGCTCTTTTTTGTCTTTAAAATTTAATATATGCACACTGTTATCACACTGGTGAACTTCCATTTTAGCCAGTTCGCTATTCTCGCCATAGGAAACTATCATTTTTATGGCTGCGTCTCTGCCCAGCTTGTAAATAGTGCCGGATATTTTGTTACCTGTCGGGCCGTGTGTAGTTTCCATAACGAAAGTCTCCCCTTCGGCAGTAACAAGGTAAGGCAGTGTTTTGTTTTCAAATTCTCCGAACTGTCTTGCGCCAGCCTGGCTTTTTGATAACTTGTCTTGGGGAAGAAGATATTCGAGATATTTTTTTATATCTGTTGTGGCATCAGTATTGGCGGAGGGCGAAACTTCGGCAGATTTTTGCGCTCTAAACGGTGTGTTTTTATAAAAACTGTAAATATTAACAGGTAAAATTTTCATACTGCAAAACTCTTTTCCCTTATCTCTTTTTATACAAAACCCCTAAATAAAAAATTTGCTCCGTTTTGTTTTTCGGCTAAAATGGGGTTAACAAGGAGTAGTGTCCGAGTGGTCTATGGTGCAATCTTGGAAAGGTTGTGCGGGTCTCCCGCCAAGGGTTCGAATCCCTTCTACTCCTTTTTAATAAGGAGGCTTATGAAGAAAAAGATTTTGTTTTTATCACTGATGTTTTTTGTATCAACTACGTGCTTTGCAAGTGAGAGCATTGTTATTGAAAACGCCAAAAAGAAAGATGTTTTAGACGCAGCTGAAACCTACATGATTAAGAAAGGTGCAGTGGTTAAAAATTCAACGGCAAGTTCAATTAAAATGTATCAGTTAAATAATTCTGCAAAAGGAATTGTAATTTCAGCAATTGCGGACGCTTCGTTTGAAAAGAATTGGTATTTTAGTGTTTCTCAAACCGAAAACGACGTCATCTTGGCTTTAACAGGCGAGGTGGTAGAACGCCCCCGCAAACAAAATGCCAAGATTATCAAAAGACCGGTTCCTAAAAGAATAGAGGAAAGTATGCTCCAAGAGATAAAAGATTCACTGCAAGGCGGCGCAAGTGAATTTTAGGCTTTCAACTCTTGAAGATACTGATAGAATAGTTGAGCTGATCGACCAGGCAAAAGCTTTCCTTAAAGCTTCGGGGGTCGACCAATGGCAAGACGGTTACCCTGATAAAAATGCAATAATTGGCGACATTAACAAAGGCGACGGGTATCTTTTAATTGATAACGATCACATTGTCGGCTACACTTGCATTTCTTTTGATGGTGAAGAATGCTACAAAGATATTAAGGGAGAGTGGAAATCCGAGCAGCCATACGCTGTTATCCACAGAACCGTTATAGATAACGAATGCAAAGGAAAAGGGTTAGCGAGCCTGATGTTTAAATTTGCAGAAAAACTGGCTCTTTCAAAAAATGTATTCAGCATAAAAGTCGATACTGATGAAGACAATTCCATTATGAAACATATTTTGCAAAAAAACGGATACGAATATTGCGGAGTTGTTTGGTTCCAAAACAGCAACAAGATCGCTTTTGAGAAAATTTTAAGCAATTAAACATATTAAAGGGGGAAATTATGGCTTATTCAACTGATTATTTATCACCTGTCGGTAAAATTATGCTCACAAGCGACGGCGAAAATATCACGGGTTTATGGATAGAAAAACAAAAGTATTTTGCCGCAACTGTTGAAAAAATAACCGAAAATAACAATTTGCCTGTTTTTGGTGCAGCTAAAAAATGGCTGGATAAATATTTTGGCGGGCAAAAACCCGCTATTTCGGGTTTACCGTTGGCTCCGGAAGGTGGAGAATTCCGCCAAGAGGTGTGGAAAATTTTGTGTGAAATTCCTTACGGCGAAGTAGTTACTTATGGTGATATTGCAAAAAAAATTGCCCAAAAAAGAGGTAAAGTTCGTATGTCTAGCCAGGCAGTTGGTGGCGCAGTGGGGCATAACCCGATTTCAATTGTAATTCCCTGCCATAGAGTTGTAGGCGCCGCAGGCAACCTCACAGGATACGCTGGCGGAATTGATAAAAAAATCAAACTGCTAGAAATCGAGGGTGTGGATATGTCGAATTTATTTGTGCCCAAAAAAGGCACTGCGCTTTAATATTAATTCCCTAAATCAACCTTTGTTTCCACAAGTTGAGGTATCGGGGTGTCTAGAACCGCCTTAATCCAGCGTTCTTGATTGCTTACGATATATTTTCCCGCGCCTTCTGCTTCTTTGGCGGATTTAACAAAACGTCTGTTGGCATATTGGAAAGCGACAGTGCCGCCTTTTGGCGATTTTTCAATTTTGAAGATATTGTCTTCGATTTCGCCGCCGCCCGATTTATCGGCTTCAATTAATGTGAAAGCAAGAAGAATGCCGCCTGTTTTATTTATAAGCATAGCCTGCGTTCTGTCTGCGGGCAGGGTGCTTTTGAATTTTTTTGCATAAGCGAGGTGATCAACTTCATTAGGGTAGTAAAAAACCCCGACTAATTTTGTCCAATTGGAATATTTTTCCTGCGGCAAGTAATATTCATTTATATTTTGAGATGAATCTTTATTTTTTGCGCTATATTTTAATTCAAACACTTCGCCGTCAAAATTAATTTTCGGTTGGGGCGTACTTGAGACGGATTTTGTCGGCGTCGGTGTGCTTGAATTAGCCTGAGGTGATTTTGAAGCACAACCTGATGTGCAAAGCAGCACAAGAGCCAGTAACGGTAAAATTATTTTTTTCAATGGCCTAACCCTTCTTGCTGATAATGATTTTTTCTTTATCGTCAGCGTCTTTTTCCATATTCATCACAAGAATGTCATTTTCTGCGTATTTCCCGCTTAAAATTTCCTCTGCAAGCACATCTTCAATTTTCTTTTGAATAACACGCCTTAAAGGCCTTGCACCGTAAGCTTCCGAGTAGCCTTCTTTTGCAAGATAATCTTTAACATCATCTCCAACTTCGATTGAAAGCTTATTTTCATCAAGGCGCTTAAGAAGGTCTTTAAGCATAAGGTCAACAATTTCGCGTATTTCTTCTTTAGACAAGTGCGCAAATACAATAATATCGTCGATCCTGTTTAAAAATTCCGGTCTGAAAGATTTTTTCATCTCTTCCATAACGGTATCTTTAAGTTTTTCGTATTTGTCTTTTTTCTCATCACCCATAGTTGAAAAACCGAGTTTTTGGGTTGAAGTTATCATTGAAGCGCCGACGTTTGAAGTCATAATGATAATTGTATTTTTAAAGTTGATATGGCGCCCTTTGGAATCTGTTAAACGGCCGTCATCAAGTATTTGAAGCATTATGTTGAATACATCGGGGTGTGCTTTTTCAATTTCATCAAAAAGCACAACAGAGTAAGGCTTTTTGCGGATAATTTCCGTCATATGTCCGCCATCATCATAACCGACATAGCCCGGAGGTGAACCGATAAGTTTTGAAGTTGTATGTTTTTCCATAAATTCAGACATATCAATTCTGACCATATTATCTTCAGAACCAAAAATTGCCTCGGCAAGAGCCTTTGCAAGTTCTGTTTTACCGACCCCTGTGGGTCCTGAGAAAATAAAGCTGCCGATAGGGCGGTTAGGGCTTTTTAAACCAACACGCGCGCGCCTGATTGCTTTTGAAATTGAAACAACAGCTTCATCTTGACCGATTACTCTATCATGCAAGGTTTGCTCAAGCCTTAACAGTCTTTCGCTCTCCCCTTCTGTGATTTTTGTTACAGGAATACCGGTAATAGTTGCAATAACAGCGGCCACTTCTTCGATTCCCACGGTGGGTTTATTAGCGTCTTGCGTGTCTTTCCACTGGTTTGAAACTTCGCGAATTTTATCTTTAATGCTCGCTTCAACGTCGCGTAAATCCGAAGCTTTTTCAAATTCTTGGTTGCGTATAGCCTCTTCTTTTTCTTTTATGGTAATTTTAAGCTCTTTTTCAAGCTCTTTACCCTCGGGCGGCAAACCTGAAACTTTTAAACGTACTTTTGAACTTGCTTCATCAAGAATATCGATTGCTTTATCCGGCAAAAAGCGCTCTGTAATAAATTTCACAGATAATTCCGTTGCCGCGACAATAGCTTCATCTGAAATATGTAGCTTGTGGTGTTCTTCATATTTCGCCTTTAAGCCTTTAATAATTTGGATTGTTTCTTCAACTGAAGGTTGTTCTATGATTACAGATTGGAACCTGCGCTCAAGCGCCGAATCTTTTTCAACGTGTTTGCGATACTCATCAAGCGTTGTTGCGCCTATTACCTGAATTTCGCCGCGCGATAGTGCGGGTTTTAAAATGTTTGCCGCATCAATTGCGCCTTCTGCGGCGCCCGCGCCAATCAGAGTGTGCATTTCATCAATTACAAGAATTATATTGCCTGCGGAGCGAATCTCGTCCATCATTTTTTTCAAACGTTCTTCAAATTCACCGCGGTACTTGGTTCCTGCAACTAAAAGACCCATATCAAGCTGAATAATTTTTTTATTTTCTAAAATATCCGGCACTTCGCCGTCTACAATTCTAATTGCCAAACCGTGTGCAATGGCGGTTTTACCAACGCCCGGTTCACCAATCAAAACAGGGTTGTTTTTTGTTCTGCGTGCTAAAATTTGAACAACGCGCTCGATTTCTTTTTCCCTTCCCACAACAGGGTCAAGCCTTTGTTCGCTTGCCGCCAGAGTGAGGTCTGTTCCAAACTCATCAAGGCTTGGTGTTTTTGCCTTACCGCCTGAAACTGTTGAAGCTGTGGCGTGTTGCTGAGTGCTTCCGCCCGAACTGCTGCTTGTTTTTGTTTCACCTAAAAGTTTCACAACATTTGAACGACATTTGTTGAGGTCGACCCCGAGGTTTTCAAGAACTTTTGTGCCGACACCATGGCCTTCCCGAATCAGCCCCAAAAGCAAGTGTTCCGTGCCGATATAGTTGTGACCAAGCTGGCGGGCTTCATCCCAAGAAAGCTCTAAGACTTTTTTAGCGCGTGGTGTAAAAGGAATTTCAACCGCAACAAATCCTGAACCGCGGCCGATGATTTTTTCTACCTGTGCCCGAGCATCTTTAAGGCTTATGCCCATTGATTTTAGGGTTTTTCCTGCAACACCGGTGCCTTCGCCAATCAGACCAAGTAAAATCTGTTCGGTACCAACAAAGTTGTGTCCCAAGCGCCTGGCCTCTTCTTGCGCCAGCATTATCACTCTTATCGCTTTCTCGGTAAATCTTTCAAACATCATCTATCCTTTAACAACTGATTTTCAAGAACATTCTAGCATTAAAAGCCTAATGCTACAAGTGAAATTGTTGTGTTTGTGAGAGAATGTTCCAATGAAAAACATCTTAATTATCGGGGCAAATTCAGGGATAGGAAAGGAAACTGCGTTTTTGGCGGCAGATTTAGGCTATAAAATCTACGCAACCGCGCGCGGAGAGCTGACTTTCTCGCATGCAAATATTACCCCCCTTAAGTTCGATGTTTGTGATGAAAATTCTATTCAAACTGTCGCGTCTGAAATTGGTGAAATCGAAGCCATTATCAACTTTGCCGGTGTAGCGATTTCTTCGCCCGTGGAATTTCTAGAGTGTGAACAGCTTCAAAAACAATTCGACATTAACGTTTTCGGGCTTCTTAGAGTTATTCAAGGTTTTTACCCTAAGCTCTTGTCAAACGGTCGAATAATAAATATCAGTTCGATGGCTGCGTTCGGGTTATTTCCTTTTATTTCACCCTATTGCGCCTCAAAGTCTGCGGGAGATATCTTGCTCAATACTTTCGGGATTGAAACAGGAGTGAAAGTTGTTTCGATAAAACCGGGGGTTGTGAAAACGCCGTTTTGGGAAGCATCTTTGCGAATAAACGAACAAAATTTTGAAAACTTTTCGACAAAATACTCGAAAGAGCGTGAATTTTTAATTGAAAATGCCAAAAAGAACGCAAACCATGGGCTTGAACCGCGCGCAGTAGCAAAAGTAATTATAAAAGCCTTAAAGGCGAAAAACCCGCGCCCGAGCTACACCGTAGGTTTTGACGCCAAAATGGCAGAGTTTGCCTCCAAGCTTCCAAAAGGTGTCACAAACGCTATTATAAAAACTGTTTTAAAATCAAGAATAAAAAACCGATAACCATTGAGGCTATCGGCTATAAGATGTCTCTCTTATTGTCCTATGTTTTTGATTATTCCAAGGAGCCGGGCGTAAGTTCGAACTCGCTTCCCGGTTTAAAGTTATTTTTGTAAACTTCAACCGAAGGCTGTAAAACCTCTGGCAAAGCTTCGGTTTGAGGTATTGTTTCGCCGCTTTCAACCGCACGTCTTAACATACCCATATAAACAGTTTCAAAGTGTTTAGCTTGGATATATTCACCAATCGCTTCAGGCTTAATTCTTCCGCCCTCTGTCGCCAATTTTTCAACCATAACAGCAGTATCTGCGCCTTTAGACTTTCCGTTTTCATCAACGTCGTTGGTATTGTAAGCATATTCAATAGCGCCTGTGTATTTTTTGTAGTTTTGCGAAACATCATCCATCATTGTAAGGATTGTTGAATACTTACCTTTGTTTGCAGGGCTGAAATGTCCTTCAGAAGCGTAGTGCATTGAAGCCGGCGCTCCGCCAACGCCATAGTTAAAGTCTTTTAAAGACTCAAGGTAAAGTTGCTTAGACCAGTTTTCTCCGCCGCCTTCAAAAACTTTGCCGAAAAGTTGTTGCTGAATTAAAGGACGACCTGTTTCTCTTGCAAAAACGTTAAACATTGCAGCATTTGCAGCAGCGTTAGATTCTAAATTCCCGGCGCTCATTGCCCTTTTGCTTTCCGCGTCAGCCGCCTTTAAAATTCTTTCGGTATAGTTTTTATCAACGCCCGCGTAAGCAAGTTCGAAAATGCCGGCATCATCAAACATACTGAATCTTCCGCCAACATCATCGTGAACGTAAAGTTCTTTTACGCCTTCGTTGCCTTCGCCGTTTCTATCGCCAATTTCGCCTCTAAGGTTTTTAGGCGTACCCGTTTTATCTGTTACAAAGCCGAAGTGTTTTTGTGCTGAAATTTCTGCTGCTTCTTCGTTCATTTTATTGTTCATCAGATAGTGGGCTTTAAGTGCGCCTTTGAAACGCATATATCCTTCTTTTGTTTCAAATGTTGTGCCAGATTTTGAAACAACCAGGAAGTTCATATCTTCAATTTTGCCGCCGGCTTCTTTCATAAAGTTGTCAAAACTTATGCCTTCAATGTCAGCGTAGAAAAGAACTTTTCCGTCTTTTTCGGTTTTTCCGGCGCCTGCCATATTAAGCAAGAATTCACCTGTGTGTTTTGAACCGCCTATGCCAAGCACAACAAGGGTTCTTGGCGCACCTGTTTCAGTTTTTCCACGCGATTTTAAATCAGCAGCTTGCGCATATACATCATCCAAGCGTTTGAGCTGTTCGGCAGGTAGGCCTACCCAGTTTAAGAACTGACCGGCTTTTCCTGTTCTGGCGGTGAAATCCATAATAACTCTTTCCATATTCGGAGTGTATTTGTGAACTGCATCCTTAAAAGCTTTTGCCGGCATGCTTGCCGCAGGGCTTATTTTTTGTTCAAATGCGTTCCCCGTAAACGGCATTGCATATGCTCTTAGCGTGTCCAATGGTGGTGTCGACATCTTTTTCTCTCCTAAATAACTGATTTCTTTTTGTCTTCCCTCCATTGTAGCATGCGCATAGCTTGGTGCCTTAAAATTTACAGCACCAATTGAATTAATCATCATAAGGCACCGCCTTGTGATGCTCTCACTCGTTTCATCATAAAATATTCTCTCCTAACAACGTGTTTTGTGTAATCGAAACGTATAAAAAGCGCGAAAAAAATATTTTGCTAGTGAGGACTAAAAAATTAACAATTGTTTACAGCTTGCCCGACATCTCGGCAATCACGCGCGAAATTTCGAAGCCGCTTATCATAACTTCTAAAATTAACTGACTGTTAATTATAACGACGTCTTTATATTCCATTTCGTCCATATCTAAAATTTCGAATTCGACGAAATCTTCTCCGACATATTTAATACGCCCAAATTCAGCGTCAGTTGCCCAACGCATAAAAACCACTGCTTTCTCGAATGCTTTTAGTTTGTGTATCATCCTCATACTTATATGATATGATTTATTTTATGAAAGTCAATTTCTTGGAGACTAATCTTTACACAGGCGCGGACAATATGGCAATTGATGAAAAAATGCTTTCTGATGCGATTTCAGGTGGTTTAGAGGAAGTTTGGGTAAGGTTTTATGAGTGGTCGCCAAAGTGTGTAAGCCTTGGGAAAAATCAAAAAGAGGAATATTTTTTGCCGGAAGGCGTGGACATTGTTCGAAGAAAAACAGGCGGCAGGGCGCTTTTGCATGACAATGAACTGACTTATTGCGCTGTTGCGCCGATTATGGATAATGAAAGCGTTATTCAAAGTTACAGAAGAGTCTCCGATTGTTTGATTACAGGTTTTCAAAAGCTTGGAATAAAGGCTGAATACGGTGGCGAAAAGGGCGTTGCGCAAGGGTATTGCATGACTCTTTCAACGGGGGCGGATGTTGTTTGGGAAGGCAAAAAACTTGTCGGCTCGGCGCAATATCGTGTAAAAGATGGCACGGGCGATGGATATTTTTTACAGCACGGCTCGATTTTGTTTGATGCGGATTTTGATTTAATCGAAAAAATTTTTGGCGAAAAAGTTGACAGAAACAAGATTGCGACTTTAAATGAAATTAACCCCGCGCTGGGTAAAGATGAATTGATTGAGGCGTTTAAATATGGATTCACAAGTGGATTTGAACACGGGTTTAATCTATAAGGCTGTTTATAGTTTGGCCGAGCGCGCAAACGTGAGTTTGCCGCGCGAGGTGTATGAAAAACTAAAGCTTAACGGTGACCCGCAAATATTGCAAAATGCTTATCTTGCAAATAAAAATAAAAGGCCGCTTTGCCAAGATTGTGGGCAAGTTGTTGTGTTTTTAAAAATCGGGCAAGATGTAAACCTTGTTGGTGAATACGTTGAAGATGCTATAAACCGCGCGGTTGAAGATTGTTATCGTGATAAATTTTACCGTAAATCGGTTGCAAAAGACGCTTTGATGCGCGAAAACACAGGTACAAATACCCCTGCAATAATTCACACGCAAATTGTCAAAGGAAATGAAGTTGAAATTCTTCTCGCTTTAAAAGGCGGCGGGGCGGAAAATACAAGCCAAATTAAGATGTTTAACCCGACTGCGACAAAAGAGGAACTTTTTGAGTTTGTTAAAAAGGTTGCATCTGATGCCGGAGAAAACGCCTGCCCTCCAATGATTTTGGGGGTTGGTATGGGCGGCACGATTGAAAAAGCCTGTTTGCTTGCAAAACTTGCCCTTTATAAAGGAAAAGTTGAGGATATAGAAATTAAAAACGTTCTTGAAACGCGGGTTTTAAGTTCTTCAACCCATATTGCAAGCTTGCCTGTTTGCGTGAATACAAACTGTCACAGTGCAAGACACGCCGAATGTGTCATTCTAGACAGCAAGATCGAATTTGAAAATAACGATTACGAAATTTTACCTGTCGATACCAAAAGTACGGCACAAGAGGTTTTCACAAACGAAACCGATAAAATTAAAGCTCTCGCGCGTGGCGAAGAAATTTTATTGACAGGCACAATTTATACTGCTCGTGATGCCGCCCACAAAAGGCTTGTAGAGCTTTTAGAAAAGGGTGATACACTACCCATGAATCTTGAAAACGCCATAATTTTTTACGCAGGTCCTTGCCCTGCGGCGCCGAATGAAGCAATCGGCCCAATCGGCCCCACTACATCAAAAAGAATGGATAAATTTGCCGATACCCTCTATAAACAAGGCGTTTTGGCCACAATAGGCAAAGGGGGGCGTGAAATCGACACCACAAAAAATGTTTATTTTAAAACCAAGGGCGGTGTTGCCTCATATCTTCAAAATTGTGTTAAAAGCTGTGAATTAGTTGCATTTGAAGACTTGGGTGCCGAAGCTATTTGCAAACTTGAAGTTGAAGAATTGCCGTTAACTCGGGCCTAGGCCGAGTTTTGCATCACTGATGTGCAGTTAGGGTTTTAATCAAATCAATTGCGAAATTTAACTGCCTGTCGTTATTTTTCTCAATATCATCATGCGTGAAATTAACTTCATAATCGGGCGTTATGCCTTTTTTATCAATTTCATGGCCATAGGGTGTAAAATACCTTGCAATTGTAAGGTTTATTCCTGTTCGATTGGGCATCGGGTAAATTTTTTGCACCAAACCTTTTCCGAAAGTCGTTGCGCCAACAAGTTTTGCCCGCTCGTGGTCTTTCAGTGCGCCCGCTACAATTTCACTTGAACTTGCGCTGTCGCTGTCCACAAGTACAACAAGAGGTTTTTTATAAACGAAACTTTCCCTGTCGGCGCGGTATGTGTTTAAATGTCCGCTGCGGCCTGCAACATTTACTATCACGCCCTTTTCAAGGAATAGGTTTGAAACGAAAATTGCATTTTGGAAAAGTCCGCCCATATTGCCGCGAAGATCCAAAATTAAGCCCTCGCAATCTTTGAGTTTTTCAAGCGCTGCAAGAAATTCACTGGGCATTTCTTGCGAGATAAAACTTAAAAGATGAATATAGCCGATTTTTCCTTCCAAAACCTTGTATTCAGCGGCCTTAATTTTTATTTCTTCACGTTTAATTCTTTTAACAATTTTTTTATTTCCGCGAAGAACAGACAATTCAATAACCGCGCCGCGCGCACCTTTTATATATTGCGAGACTTGAAAAATAGATTCGCCGCGAATATCCTGCCCGTTTATATTTAAAATCATATCGCCTTGTTTAAGTCCCGCAAAGTCCGAAGGCGTGCCTTTAAGGACATTTGAAATATAGGTTTTTCCAGAAATTGAAACAATGTTTATTCCTATTCCGTAAACTTTTGAGTCGATAATACTGTTTTGCTCTTTGAATTCGTTTTCGGAAAGAAATTTTGAATAAGGGTCGTTAAGGCTTGCCAACATTGAATTTATTGCAACATAAACATCTTCCTGTGTTTCGATTTCATCTGAGTATCGCCTTTTCCAGTAATTCCAATTTTGTCCGTTTAGGTTTGCATCCCAATAATCTGAGCGAATAAGCCCCCAGGTTTCAAGAAAAAGTTCTTTCTGCGAAACTTGCTTATTATTAACGTTGTTAACGATTGCAAGTGAATCTATGTGCGCCTTTTGTCCTGTTTCAAAATTCGGATAGGAGATAAAAAATAAAATAAGCAGGCAGCCCAAAAAAATCGATGCACTTCTGATTTTTCTAAGTACTCTTTTTGTAAAATATTTTTTTAGCACTTGTTTTACTTCATGCATTTAGAAGCCTCGCCTGGGTTGAGTTTATAGCCCCCGCCATAAATTGTTTCTATGTAGTTTTTATTTGTTTTTTTCGCAATTTTGCTTCTTAAGTGCCTAATGTGAACCCTTATGGTGTCCACATCTTCATCTTCCTGATAACCCCAAACATCTTTTAAAAGAACTTTTGAAGAAACCATTTGCCCGTGGTTTTGTACAAGAACATTTAGAATCTCAAATTCAATCGGGGTTAGTTTCACTATATTTTCAAGAATTTTCACACTGTAAGTTTCGGGCATTAAAACTAAATCGCCCACAGATAGAATCTCTTTTGTCCTTAAAGACGCCGGTGCCTTCCCGCTGCGGCTTAAAAGCGCCAAAACCCGTGCCTTAAGTTCGTCAATTTCAAACGGTTTAACCAAATAATCATCAACGCCGCAGCCGAAACCTTTTAATTTATCGTGTAATTCACCAAGCGCAGTGAGCATAATAATCGGCGTATCTTTAATTTGCTCGCTCTGTCTGATTTTTAGAGCCACGCTGTAGCCGTCGACTTCACCCATCATAACATCAAGAATAATTAAATTCGGCAGTTCTTGTTTAGCAAGCGCAAAGCCCTTAACAGGGTCTGTTGCACTCAAACACTCGTACCCGCTAAGCTCCAAGTTAACCTTCACAAGCTCGCAAATGGCTTCGTCATCATCAATAATCAAAATTTTGTTCATATAAAACCTTTGGTCACTCTATTGTAAACTATTTTAACAAATAAAGTATTTTTTAGCACTTTTGTATATAAAAAAGTTTTTATTTTATATATAGGCCGAGCAATGGAATGGGAACGGAGTTTTTACTTTTCAAACAAGCAAAGTAGACACAATGCAAAGCCTCATTAATATATAAAGGATGGAAAAGGGAATGTCTATGCTTCCGGGCATCAACTACGGACAATTTATTAATACAAATATGCCGCAAGGCTATCAGATAAACACGCCCGTACAAGCTCCGGCGCAGACCCATATACCTGAGATAAAAAAATCCCAGGTTGGCGGGCAAACTGACGTTTTCCAAACAGGCCGCGAGCAACAGCAATTTAGACCCCAAGAAAAGCCGGAATTAGGTGTTATAGATCAAACCTTCAAGCGCTTCGGCATTTTCCAGGATAAGTTAGTTCAAACTGCTATGAAAAATAACCCTCAAATTGCCGCTCTGTGCGCCCAAAGTGGAATTAGCGGCAAGGTTGAATCAATAAATTTAAGTGACGTTGCCGATCATGCAAAAGCAACTTCAAAATATGCTGTGAAAATCGGCGAATATATGGGTTTTAGCGAAGAAGATTTAGAAACGCTTAACACTGCGGCAAAATACCATGATATAGGTAAGGCCCTCATCCCGCGTGAAGTTTATGCTAAACCAGGAAAATTCGATGATGATGAAAAGAAAATTATGGCTCTGCACTCCGATTTAGGTTCAGAAATTTTAAAAGGCCTTGGTTTTGACAAAGAAGTAATTGCTGTAGCTAATAACCACCACGCAGGCTACAACATGTTTGAAACAAATAAAACTAATCAAATGGCGCAAATTGTTAAAGTGGCCGATATTTACAGCGCTTTGAGTGAAAGCCGCTCTTACAAAAATGCTATGAGCGATGATAAAGCTTTTGAAATTATGGATAAAATGGTGCAAAGCGGCGAAATTTCGCCCGAGGCACTTTCAGCATTGAAACAAAGCATTACAGACGAGAACCCTCCTGTGTTTGAAGTTCGTCCGAATGCGACAAATCCTTTTTCGACAGCCGCTGTTGCTGCTTAATTTCTAATTAATTTTTGGGACTTATACAATACATGCACCTTACTAGTCACCCCGTAGGGTACGTTTATTTTAGCTCCGTCTCACGCGTAGAGACATTTGCCTGTGAATTTTAAGGAACTAATGTATCCAACTAAAAAAGTAATTCAAGCAACTACTTGAATTACTTTTTTAGTATGTTATAATTAAGTAGTGTGGCATGACCTACAGAAAGGAAAACTAACATGGCAGACGTATTATTACCCGAACAGTACCTTGAAACATTAAAAGTGGCAATAGCGCAGAAAAAGAACGAGCTTGAGAAACTAGAACTTGTATACGCAAAAATAGCTAAAGCTTTGGCCCCTGATTCTGGCAGTCCCGAAGATGCAAAAGAGCTGACACGGCAAAGAATAGCAGAGGCTCAAAGACAACACCACGCCAGAAGGCGCAAGGAAATTGCGGACAGAATACTTGCAGAACATCCCAACTGGAAACAATACAAAGGCAGAGAATGGGAATTAGCAGGTATGATGACGAAGGTAACTCCAGATGCGATCTGTAGAATCTTTAGCGAGGATGAACGCTTTAAGGGCCTTTAAATACGCAAACGCAACCTGCTAGGTTGCGTTTATTCAAACAAACGAGTTCCATGTGAAATCCCATGAGAAGTACTCTTCGGACGGAAACTACCGGATTCGGGACTTGACACAAAAGTGGGTATCAATACTACCCGCTTTTGTGTTTTTATATTTATAAACTATAATATGTAAAATGTCAACTGCGAGGCTGATTTTGGCCCTGTAATACTTTTTCCAGTTTTCCATTTTCCGTTTTTATGAGCTACTTATTTGCAACCATACGCGCTACCCTGTTTTATGCATTACTTTCAAATAGTCAGCTGACTATGTAGGCGAGGTACTTTTTTTAGAGTTAGCAAGATAACAAAACGCTGAGAGCTGTTCTTGAAGAGTTAACTGGTTTGTACTAATAACTGCACCTGTCTTAATGCTGAAATGCTTTCTGCTTTGGCTACATTAAGCTAATTTAGCTAGTCAAGTATATAAGCCTCTGATACTTTTACCGCAAACCGGTGCGAGAATTTTTAATTGCTTGTAAAGTTCTGCAAATTCACTTGGGCGAAGCGATTGTGCTCCGTCACAAAGTGCAGTGTCGGGGTCGTTATGTACTTCAATCATCAAGCCGTCCGCGCCTGCTGCAATTGCGGCCTTTGACATCGGCGCAACTTTATCCCTTAAACCTGTTCCGTGGCTCGGGTCAATAATAATCGGCAGGTGTGAAAGCTTTTGTACAACAGGGATTGCACATAAATCAAGAGTGTTCCTTGTTGTGGTTTCAAAAGTCCGAATTCCGCGCTCGCAAAGAATAATCTCCCTGTTCCCGCCGCTCATAATATATTCAGCGCTCATTAACCACTCTTCAATTGTTGCCGAAAGTCCGCGTTTTAAAACTATAGGCTTTCTTAACATACTTAATTCTTTTAGAAGATTAAAATTTTGCATATTTCGCGCGCCAACCTGCAAAATATCTACATATTTTTCAAAAAGTGGAATTTGGTTAATTTCCATAACTTCAGATGTTACAGCAAGACCATATTTATCCGCAGCTTCGCGAATCATAATAAGCCCTTCTTCGCCAAGACCTTGAAAAGCGTAAGGCGAGGTGCGCGGCTTGAAAGCCCCGCCGCGAATGACTTTTACACCTATCTCGCTCAAAGCTTTTGCACAGGCTTCGATTTGCTCCTTGTTTTCAATGGTGCAAGGCCCGGCTATAACGCCTGCGTTACCTCCGCCGAATTTCTCGCCGTTTACTTCAATAACGGTGTCTTCTGCCTGAAACATTCTATTTACAAGTTTGTAGTTCGAAGTAATTCTGATTACTTCTTTTACGCCCTCCAAAAGTTCAAAATCGCGCTTATCAATTACTTTGCCGCCCACACATCCGATTACTGTGTGTAATTCACCACAGCTTACGTGTGTGTCGAACCCTTTTTTCTTTACAAATTCAATAACCGCTTGAATTTTTTCTTCGCTTGCGCCGTGGCGCATTACAACCAACATATTTTTCAACCTTTCAAATATTTACAGCCATAAAAAATTATAACTTAAAGAATTTTTTGAAGCACGTCTAAATCGCAAAATTCGGCAATCTTTTTTGTTTTGGCTCCTGAATGAATATCCCTTGCAAAAACGGCGCCTAATAAGGCTTCAAGGTTTGATGCAGGAAGCATATTCTCCGGTAAATCAAAGCCGAATTTAATTTTTAAAGATGCTTGAAAACCTTTGCAATCAAGCGATGTCCGCTCGCGAGATTGCGGACTCAGGCTGTAAGCCTCGCGCAATTGAAAATTAAAATATCTGAAAATTTCACACCCCTCAAGCTTTAAATCAAGAAAAAGTTCACAATTGCGTTTATTAATGCGGTTTGTCCAGTTGTTTGCGTTAACTTCAAACCCTTCAACCAACTTGTAGCCTTTGGTTTGAATTCGCCATCTGCCTTCTAAAAGCGAATTATCATCAGGAAGAGAAACTGCAATAACAGAATTTTGCAATGAGTTAAAATTCTTGAAAAAAGCAGTAATGTCTTCGTTTGAATAAAGTTTATCAAGCAAAACAATATTTAAATTCTCATCCAAAACCGCAATACCGCTGTCATAGTTGCTTGAAGTGCCCAAAGAAAGTCCTATAAAAAAATTTTTATGCTTCCGATTTTCCATACCCAATAAGGGTAGCGCACAAAGTGTGAAATTTCAACTTTTTTGGGTTACAATCAAGAAATGAAAAAACCTGATAAAAATTTCTTTTTAGGCGCACTGTTCTTCACTCTTGCAATTTTTTGCATCTCTTTTTTGCCGCTTCTTCTAAAGAAAATAGACTTAATTTACTTTTGTCAAATTGACCAACTTCAAAGGCTCTCGTTTATTTTTGGTTTTTTTGCCGCTGTTTTTTGGATTGTTGCGGATGATGAATTTTTTAAGAGCCAATTAATTTATTCAGGCATGTTGGTTGTACTTTTTATATTTGCAATCATATACAACAAATTTGCGATCTTTCCTTAAATATTTTGCAATTCAAAGCGCAACTGATATAATTTTAATATGCAGTTTCTTGAAGGCAACATAAGCATTATACTTAAAGTGGTATTTTTGCTGTTATTTATTTTCCTTATCCTAAGAATCTATATCCTTTTTTTAACAGGGGAAAAAGTAGAAGAGGAGCCGGAAACAGGCGTCGACGATGTTATTAAAAGAGCCCAGCGTCTTTTTGACGACAATATGCACAACGAACTTCAGCGCTATGCAAAAAAAGAGCTGATGACAAAATATAAAAGCGTTGAACTTCGTCGTATTCTGGCCGATTCTTATTATAAAACCGGAAAGCATGCCCCTGCCGTGAGGCACTATGATGCTGTTTTGCAACTTACTCCACAAGACTACGAAGCCAAGCTTTTATTCGCACATTCCTTAAGGCTTGATAAACAAACCAAAAAAGCAATTAAAATATATGAAGAAATTCTTGCCAAAAACCCTGAAGAATCAAGGGTTTTCAAAGAGATTGCAGAACTGTATATGGCGACCGCCAACAATCCGCCTGCACTTAAATATTTGGAAAAAGCCATTAAAAAAGAAACCGACCAGGATGAGTTGCTTAAACTTAATGTTAAAATCGCAAAGCTTAACTATGATTTAGGCAACCTTGAAAAAGCTGCGTCGGCTTACGATGTCTTGCAAGAAAGCAGCCCTGACAATTTAGAACTTATGTTCAGGCGCGCAAATATTTATCTTTCATTATATAACTGGCAAAAATGCCATGATATTTACCTCGAAATTGCAAAGCACAAGCCGGATGATTTAGCTGTACTTGAAAAAATCGGGCAAATGAAGTTTAACCTGGAACTTTGGGATGAAGCGCTTGAACTCTACAATAACCTTACCCAAAACGAAGATACCCAGAGTCAAAACTACATCCACCATAAAAATAGAATTGCCGAAATTTATATCAATATGGGCAAAAGCGAAATGGCAATTGAGATTTTGTCAGACTTAATTAAACTCTATCCGACGGAAGATTTACTGGCGTTCACTCTTGCGCAGGCCTATATTTCTTTGGGCGATTTTGCCAATGCTGTTGAATTGTATACAACCTTAATGGAAAACTTGCCCGAAGACCAAATTGCGGTTATTAAAAAACACATTTCCGATATTGTTTGCACCTGGGGCGGAGAACTTATCAACGAAGGCGATTACAATTCTGCTTTCGATAAACTTATGCTTGCGCTTAAATACGATGACACCAACCCCGATATTTACTTCAAGCTTGGCAGGGTTAATTACCATACAAAAAGTTACAACGATTCAATTGCCCACTTCCAGCGTGCAATTTCTTTGATGCCGCAATCGAGCGATTATTATATTGCCCTTGGATATTCTTATGATGAACTCGGTGACACTAAAGCTGCTCGTGATGCTTTCCAAGACGCTATTAATATCAACCCGGATAGTTCAAAGGCCCACAGCGCTTTGGCTATGTCTATGGCAAAAACTCAAAATTATAAAACCGCAATTCAGAATTTTGAAATTGTTTTAGAACAAAATCCAAACGATGCAGACGCCTCTTACAATTGTGCGCTTTGCTATGAATTAAGCGGTGATAAGGAAAACGCGGTATATTATTACGAAAAAGCGCTTAAAATTGCGCCGGAACATGCTGAAGCACAGCATAATCTTGATTTATTAATGGGCAATAATATTAACCATATTTAAATTATGGTTTTGGCGCACTCTTAAAAAAGGCTGCAATTTTTGAAGGAAGGGTTTTTAAGTAATCCCCCGCACGTTGAAGCGCTTTGGTTAATACGCTGTCTGGAAATTTTTTCTTTAAAACTGCCCCTGTTGTTACCGCAGCGGTCGTGCCTAAAGCCGCTTTACCTGCCGTGTTTAAAAATTTGTCTGTTTTCTGCACTCTTGGCGCTGTCGGTGAATTTCGCACTTGGGGTGACACACCCGCAATAGGCGCATTGGGTCGGCAAGGCATGTTATATGGAGCATAAAACGGAGGCTTTAGCGTGCTCGGGGTGTCATAAATATAAGCATCTACATCATAGGCGAGGACTCCACCTGTTGTCAGTTGATTAAAAGTTGGTAAGTAAGACGGTTTTGCCTGTAACGGTTGCATATTTATAACCTCCATTTTCACACCCCTATTAAAACAAAACACGCTAAAAAATTGCCTTTTTATGGCATAATTCTTTATATGAAAAAGAATATTAAAGAACGGGTCGGCATTATTCAGCACGGCTGCTCGAAAAACCTTATAGATACCGAACTTATGGCGGGTCTTCTAATTGAAAACGGTTATGAGATTACTCTTGACTGGGAAGCGGATGATGTTAAAAAAGTCGTCATTAACACCTGTTCTTTTATCCATGATGCCGAGAAAGAAAGCGTGCAAAGTATTTTGCGCGCCGTAGCGCTTGAGAAAAAAGTAATCGTAACAGGGTGTCTTCCGCAAAAGCACAGGGAAGAACTTAAGGCCGCAATCCCCGAAATTGAAGCTATGCTTGGAACAACAGATTTTAGGGAAATTATTTCAGCGCTTGGGGGAAAAAATAAAATCAGCGAAAACCCTTGCTATATTTATCCTGAAAAAATTGAGCGCGCGCAAATTACTGTTGGTGCAAGCTCTTACATTAAAATCGCTGACGGCTGCAACTTTGCCTGCGGATATTGCATAATTCCAAAATTGCGGGGTAAATACCGCTCGCGTAAACCGGAAGATATTATTAAAGAGGCAAAGGCGCTGGCAGACAAAGGCGTTGCCGAAATTATTCTTATCGCGCAAGACACTACAAGCTATGGCTGCGATTTAAGTAATGGCGCGAATCTTGCAAGCCTTCTATGCGAACTTAATAAAATTGAAAACCTTAGCTGGATAAGAGTTTTATACACCTACCCTACGGGCTTTGACGATGAATTAATTGATGCTTTTGCCTCGCTCGATAAAGTTGTGAAATATATTGATATTCCTTTACAACACTCGCATAGTGAGGTTTTAGCTAAAATGAAGCGCCCCAAGATTGATTACGAGGAGCTGATTTCAAAAATTCGCGCCAAAATCCCAAACGTGGCGCTCAGAACAACCTTTATTACCGGCTATCCCGGCGAAACACGTGAACAGTTTGAACATCTTAGGAAGTTTATAGAAAAAATAAAATTTGACAGACTTGGTGTTTTTGAGTTTTCGCGTGAAAAAGGCACTTATGCAGACACCCTAAAGCCTCAAATTCCCGCAAAAGTCAAGCGTGCGCAGAAAAACGAACTTCTTGCAGTTCAAAAAGAAATTTCAAATAAGTTAAATAAAAAATTGGTAGGCAAAAAAATTTCTTGCATAATCGAAGAAGTCCACTCTGATTCTACTGCTATAGCACGCAGCTTTCGCGATGCCCCGGAAATTGACGGGTTGGTTTATTTAAAACTTAAAAATCCTGTAAACCCTTGTGATATCGTTGAAGCCAAGATAACACACCATAAGGATTACGATCTTTTTGGTGAAATTTAACCAAATGTTGAAATTGCGTAATTCAATAATTCTGTGTTACAATTTTTTTGATGAAAAGAAATAGTGAAAAAAACGACAAGAAGCTCCCGATTTTACCCATTGGAGCGATTGCAAAAGTTTTAGGGGTTCATCAACGCACATTAAGGATTTATGACGAAAACGGCATTTTAGTTCCCAAGCGTTCCACAACAAATAAACGCCTCTACACACTTGAAGATGTAGAGCTTGGGCGATACATACTCTTTTTAACACGTAATTTGGGCATAAACCTTGCGGGTGTGAAAATTATCTTAACTTTGGCTAAAAAAGATCTTAAGAAAATCGAAGACTATATCCCCTACACTAAAGCAATTGCGGGCTTAAGTGATGAAGAACTAAGCTATAATGCAAAAAGACTATCTTCGCGCGGCAGGAAGCCGGCAGCGGTTAACTAGTCTTTTACTTTAATTTTTTTGGCCTTTTCAACAGCCTTATCTTCTTCTTCCACTTCCACTTGAACAACTTTGTTTGCATCTTCAGCGTCGAGCTGCTTGTTGATTATAACGGTTTGAGCAATCTGGAAAACGTTACTTGTTACAAGATAAAGTAAAACGCCGGCCGGAATTGGGATAAACAGGAATGTCGCACCGATCATAATAGGCATAAGTGTGCCCATTTGTTTTTGCATCATCTCTTGCATTTGGTCTTGCGGCGCGTTCTTGCTTGAAGACATCATAACTTTTTGGCTAAACCACATAGTTAAAATAAACATTACAACAAGGGCAATTGCATCATAGTGGATGCTTCCCTTAACTTCAATAGTCGGAACGCTTGCAACAAGGTTGTCGCCACCCCTTTTGAAAGTTACTTTTTCAGTTTCCTTGGTGGCGGTGTTTATAATGTCAAAGTCTGCCTGTTGAATTTTATCAAGCTGACTAAAGGTTAATTTTAAATTATCCAGAGGAATTTTAAGGTCAACCGGTGTACCGGGAGTAACTTCGCCTTGAACGGTCACAGCTTTAAGCGGCTGGTCAATTTTTACATTTTCAAGCGTCTCGTCGCCATTTTCTGTTTTTAAAACAACCGTTGCGGCTTTACCTGAAGCAAACTTCGAGTGTTTATCCACTCCAAAACTTCCGTCGAAAGAAGTTCCCGCATTGCTTTTAATTGTAGCGTCAAGTCTTGTTATAAATAAGAAGCCTGACTTACCTGCAATTTCAGTAAATTGAGGGCTTATAAGCGCGCTATATAGCAAAATAAATATAGGCAATTGAATTAAAAGCGGCAAACAGCCCCCAAAAGGGTTGAATTTATGCTCTTTGTAGAATTCTGTCATCTTCCTTTGCATTTGCTCGGGGTTGGACTTGTAGCGTTCTTGAATTTCTTTCATACGCGGCTGTAATTTTTGCATTTGGCGCATGGAGCGTTGCTGATGAACACTGGGTGCCCACATAATTGCCCTTATAACAACTGTTAAAAGTATAATTGCCAAACCCCAACTTCCTGCGAGTTTTGCAAAAACTTTAAGTACGTCAAGCGTTATAGTTACGAAATCCATTAATTCTCTCTCCAATCAATTCAGCAACATCTTACCCTAAACAAATCCGAGTAACAAGCTAAATTCTCATTTTCCAAATCGGGAAGAGTGCAAACAGAAAAACTTTCTTCGAATAAAAACTTTCTTTGATTGAAAAAAGCGTAATCCCGAACAACTTTACCCTTAGGGTTTCTGCGCTCAAACTCCAATCTTTAATTTTTGCGCCCTTTTCTCTTACAAAATTAACGCAATATATTCGCGTGCTTATTTTGTCGGCTATCTTCCTCTCCGTTTTGCCAGATTTAACAATAGACGTGGGGTTTATGAAATAATAATAATTCGCGCCCGGAACAGTAACGAGTTTATCGCTGTAATAAAACGCATTTATTGTATAGCGGCCGTCTTCATAATATCTGACATTTTGAAACTTCAGTTCGATTTTTTCAAGAAATGCACGTTTGTAAATTTTGTTCCAAACAGAAGGAGAATTTATTGCATTCATGCAATTTACTTTATCTTCAAAGGTCGTATAAACACACTGCTTTTCAAAATTTAGCCTGATTTTATGCGTTTTTTCATTCTTTCTGACTATTCCGCCTGTCGCAATATCTGATTCTGTTTCAATTGCTGCATTATATAATTTTTCATAAAAATCTAAATCAACCCAATCGTCAGAGTCAACAAAACCTATAAATTCACCTTTTGCAATTTCTAAGCCCGCATTTCTTGCGCTTGTAAGTCCGCCATTTCGTTTATTAACAACAACAATTCGTTCGTCGTTTTTATTAAATTTTTCTAAAATGGCACCGGAAGCATCTGTGCTGCCATCGTTTATGCAAATAATTTCGATATCACGCAAAGTTTGGTTAACAATGCTATCCAGACATTTTTCCAGGTATTTTTCAACATTATAAACAGGCACAATGACGCTTATTTTTGGTTCCGACTTTACCACCTAAACCCGCCTTTTTATTTCAAGGAATTCGATCCAGTTAAAAAGGTAATATCTGGTCTCGCATTCCCAATATTTAATATTAATAATTGGTATACCAAAAATTTTGTAAGCTTTTTTGTTTAAAATACTTCCCCGTTTATCGAATTTTACGCCATATTCACGAGCCAGATTGTGCATCATATCGCGTGCGCTCGAGTAATCAACACATTTTTTGGTGGATGTAGTTTTTACAATTGACTTTGGATTTGCACGGTAGTGGTAAATGGTTTTGGGTGTTGTGGCTATCGAGCCCATTTCACCTATAATTCTCATCGTGAATTCCATGTCTTCGTAATAAACACCTTCTCTAAATGTTATGCCCGACTTTTCAAGCGCGTCTTTTTTATAAATTTTGTTCCAAACGTAACAGTAGCGCGGGATTTTCAAAGCGCCTATTTTCTCTTGCCGGTCTGTTATAACTTTTTGTTTTGAAAATTTCAGCCTGTGTCTTCTGTAAAATTTTCTATACCTTTCAAAACCGGCTGCTGCTATTTCTGCATTTGTTTCAACGGCGGCCTTATAAAGCTTTTCATAAAAATCTAAATCAACCCAATCGTCTGAATCCAAAAATGCAACGAATTCACCTTTTGCAAGTTTTAAGCCAACATTTCTTGTTGCGCTTAAACCCTTGTTTTCCTGTTGAACGAAATTAATTCGCGGGTCTTGTTTTGCAAATTTTTCGCAAATTTGAACGGAATTATCTTTTGTTCCGTCGTTAATTAAAATTATCTCGATTTCCTTAAGTGTTTGATTTACAACGCTTTCAAGGCATTGTTCAAGGTATTGTTCAACATTATAAACCGGGATTATAACACTGACTTTTGGGCTATTCTTATTCATGCCATTAATTATATGCTAAAATTTTTACATGCAAAGTTTGTTTCCCACAATAGTTGCACCTGTAACACCGTTAAGTATCGGCGGGGTTGGTATAATAAGGGTTAGCGGTGAAAAAAGTTTTGAAATTGCGCGAAAAATTTTCTCACACGAATTTAAGGTTGGAAAAGTTAATCACGGTTGGATTTTGCGTGAAAAACCTGTCTCGGGGAGTGCGCCCGGGGCGCGCGAACGCTTGGATGAGGTTATTTTACTTGCATTCAAAGGCCCTAATAGCTTTACCGGGGAAGATGTTATTGAAATTCAAAGCCACGGATCGCCCGTTATAATAAGGGAAATTTTAAATCTTGTGATTGCACATGGTGCACAGCTTGCAGAGCGCGGCGAATTTTCAAAACGAGCATTTTTAAACGGCAAAATTGACCTTTCGCAAGCAGAGGCAATTCTGGATTTAATTCATGCTAAAAACCTGCAAGGGGCTGTTAACAGTGCTAAAAATCTTGGAGGAGCCCTAACAAAGGGAATTGGGGAAATTAAACTTGAAATAACCGAAATTTTGGGTAAAATCATTGCTTCGCTTGATTTTCCGGATGACGTTAAGGAAGTTGAATACCAAGAAATCGAAACCATACTTGAAAAATCAATTAAAAGAATTGAGAAAATCCTTGAAAATGCCCGTTGCCACAATATTTTAAGAGAAGGAATTAAAATTGCCGTTGTCGGCTGTCCGAATGTCGGCAAAAGCTCGCTTTTTAATGCGCTTTTGGCGCTTGAGAGGGCAATTGTAACTGATATTGCAGGCACAACGCGCGACACAATTCGCGAGAGTATTGATATTAAAGGATTGAGCGCAACTTTGATTGA
>JAVBQM010000094.1:0-18057 GCA_031549065.1 Candidatus Gastranaerophilales bacterium
AAGTACCGCTTTTTCAATGTACTCATTTGTTATTCCTATACTTTTTGCAAGTTTTGCAATAGGCAAGTAGTTATGTATTTTGGCATACCCGTGGATAGCGACATACTTTTCTAGAGCCTTTTTGGCCTTATCAATGTCATCAGCTTCACAAAGGTAAGCCAATTCTCTAGGCAAAAGGGTTCGTTTAAACTTGATGCTGAAACCAAATAGCTTAATGGTCTTATGATCGCCTTCATTTTTTATTGAAAAAATGTTTTGTAAAATTTTTTTCATTAAAATATTCATCCCTAAGTTCCAATAAATAATCCATTGCCTCTTCTATTTCGCAACGTTTTTTAGTTTCAGGATTCACGTAATAGCTGTAAGTGATATAGGTAAGATAAAAAACTTCTTCCAAAGTCCTGGTATTTTTGCGTCTTTTGCATTTTTGCCTATCATTAGTCAAACCCCAGCCGGCATAAAATGGCATACCAAAAACATGGGTTTCCTTGCCGCACATCAAGGCTTCAAAACCCAGCTGGGTTGAGCAAACATAAACTTTATCGGCATATTTTATTAAAGATATTGGGTTGATAGGGTCTGTCATTTTGTAAATATTCCCCTGTTCAACCAAATCCGTGTAATAACCGCCTTTTGCACCTACAATTACATCCGGGTGTGTTTTTACAATAATATCGGCATCTGGGTTTTCTTTGATTGCGCTTGAAAGCATATTTTTAAAAGTTTCCTTACCGCCAAGCCCTTTTTTTATGCTCATATCGCCATAGGTTTGGTCAACAACCAGAACTTTTTTAACACCTTTTCTTCCTATTTGGGGTTCAAAAATCGGCTGATGATTATATTTTGTCAAATTCGTTTGAACAATTTTGTCAATGCAATCACGAGCTCGTTGTTTTTGCTCATCAGTTAAAATTAAACTTTTGTCATTAAGTATATTTTCAAGACGGCTTGGACGGGTAGCATCAAAATAAGAGGTTATATCATCAACGGTAAAACTGATTCCTTTTTGGTATTTAGGCAATGTATTTTTATCCGAAAAAGTGGTCGCGCTTCTTAAAAAAGAATCTCCGACAAACAAAACTTTTTTATTCCGTTTTTGGGCTTGTTTCAAAATTTTTATATGCGGTGTCACGGGTCGAATTTCCCAACAAAGATAAACTTCGTGGTTATCAAAAGCGTTTTCTTTGTGAGTAAATTCCTCAATGTTTAACAAAATATTTAAAAAATTATGTTTTACATCAACAGGCAAATATTCCGGCGGGCTTTGAATTTTTTTTAACTCCTGTTCAATGCACTCGGGATAGGTCAATTTTTTAACTTTTGCCATCTGTGCATCTTGAAAACTGTCAAAAAATCTGGCTTTACCTGTACCCATATCCAACCTTATGTTAAAGCCGAGAATAGTTAAAATTTTGCCGTCAATGTCATTGCGTATCGAAAAAATCTTCTGCAAAAATGATGTTTTATAATTATCTACCATTCAGCAATTTTATTACAAACATATTTGCATAGGCAATGATGTTATAATAACGAAATGAATTTAACCTTTGAAAAGCTTATAGAAACAATTTCTGATGAAACCAACAATGAGGAACTTTTTCAAACCGCCGATAAAGTAAGGCAAAAAAATGTCGGGGATGAGGTTCATTTACGTGCGCTTATTGAATTTTCAAACGCTTGCGCTTGTAATTGTTTTTATTGCGGACTTCGCGCAGAAAATAAAAAAATTGAGCGCTATAGCCTCAAGAGTAGCGAAATTGTGAAATTTGCCCAAAGAGCAGTGGAAGAAGGTTATAAAACCGTTGTTTTGCAATCAGGTGAAGGGGTTTACCCTAACGAAAAGCTGGTTAAAATTGTGCGCGAAATTAAAAAACTCGGGGTTGATATTACCCTGAGTACTGGTGAAAAAACTTATGAAGAATATGCCGAATTAAAAGAAGCGGGGGCGGACAGATATCTTCTTCGAATTGAAACAACCGATAGGGAACTTTATAAAAAAATGCATCCTAATATGAATTTTGAAAATCGCGCAAGATGTTTAAAAGATATAAAAAAATTAGGCTATGAGGTTGGAACAGGTGTGCTTGTCGGTTTACCCGGTCAAACTTTAGAATCTTTGGCAAATGACCTTTTATTTTTCAAGGAATTGGACGCAGATATGATCGGCATTGGTCCTTTTATTCCAAACCCCGACACGCCGCTGGGCAAATCGGCGGGTGGCAGCTTTACGCTTGCGCTGAAAACGATGGCACTCACAAGGCTTTTATTGCCCGATATTAATATCCCCGCCACAACGGCAATGGAAACGCTGCATCCAAACGGGCGAATTATCGCGCTTCAATCGGGTGCAAACGTTTTGATGCCAAATGTTACCGGGGGCGATTATAAGCAAAAATATTTAATTTACCCGGGCAAAACTTCTTTGAACGACCGCAGCGTTGTTATTGAAAAAATTGAAGCAATAGGGCGCACAGTCTCAGACACACCGGGCAAAAGCAGAAGATTTACCTCAAGACAAGCTTAAACGGGTCGGCTTGCGCATTCTTTTTTATGACGGCACTTAGTTAAAAAATTCGAAATTCCTGCAACGAAAAAGCCCATAACCGCAATGCTAAAAATAAACGGGACGCCAAACACGGCGGCTTTTTGTCCGATAAGTTTTTTATACATAGCCCTTTCGCCATCAGGCGCGAGAGTTTTTGCCAACTCTCCCAATTTTTCTACACTTTGCATTGCATTTGGCGCGCTCAAAAGCTCTTTGCATTTACCCGTTTTATTTAAAATACCCTTAAAACCTTTTTCAAAAAGTTCGCTGCCAGTAATAACATATAAACCCACAAGCGGATAGCGAAAAGCAACTTCAGACAAATTTTGCTTACCGCGGTCTTTTGCAGCACCAAAATACCCTAAGCCGCCAATTAAAACACAACTTGTTAATTGGCCTTTACTAAGCGCAAGTTTGTCGATTTCTTCGCCGCCTTTGTTTACAAAGTTTTGTGCAAAATCAAGGCTGAAGTATTTATTAAAAAAATTGCGGCCTTTTTCGCTTTTGCAAAGTTTGTTTCCCGGCGCGAGTATAAACTCACTTATATTTTGAAGAATGCGTGAATTTTCACCTTTTTTAACTATCAATCCCGCAAGCGCAAGGCTTCCAAGAAAAACACCGGCGGCACGCAAAATATTTTTCTTGGCGCTTTTTTCAACCTTTTGCTGCTGGGCTCCACCCTCTTTTTTATCTTCAAGAGCGGCAATATTGTTAAAATCCGCTTTTTTAAAGGTTTTAAGGGTAAAGAGGTTTTTAAAATAATTAAGACAAAATTCCATCAAAGGAATTGCCAAAGCCATAAGCGCAATTGCAGCTTTAACCGGCATAACTTTTTTAACAGCCCCCGCTGCCGCACCCTCTTTCAAAAGTTCTACGGCAGGCCTTGAAACAAGTTTTTTGGCGTTTTCACTAAGGCCGCGCGAAAAAATTTTCCTTGCAATTCCTTGCCCAATGAGCCCCGGTGCGAAATAAACAAGGGCGCTTTCGCCAAATTCCAAAAATGTATTTTCGGCAAAATCTGCTTTGCTTCTGGCAAATGTTGCTTTTGGAACCCAGTTGGCGCCTGTATCTTGAATAAAGCGGCCGACAGAAAGCCCACCGCCTTTTTCTTGATAAGAAATAAACTTGGCAGTAGAACGCAAAGGCTGCGATAGCGTTGTTAATAAATTGACTGAATTGACTGACATGGTAAAAAAATCCTTATACTAAAAAACCTGCAACATTAAGGGCACAGGCTTTGAATTATAAAGATTCGAATGAACTTAAAAAGCTACCTGTACCAAATTACAGGCGCCACCAAAAATTATTCAAATTTAATTTAGTCAAGTTCATCTTACCTACTTTACACTTAGATATAAAACATGTCAATGCGAAAAATTACCAATTCACGCATTTTTAATTTATGTTAAAATAGCTCCATGAAAAAAATTTGCCTCATTTTATTAGCTCTGTTTGTATTTTGCGCACTTGCAAAGGCAAAAGAAAACTATGGATACAAAGTTTACGAAGGCCCGCAAGGTAACTACGGTCAGCAAGCCGGGGAATTAACGGGCAACACAAATGTGCTTTTTATTGTGGATTTTTCTAATAGCATGAATGAAGAATTGTACGGTACAAGCAAATTAAAAATGGCTTTAAACACGCTTTATGAGATTTTGCCAAAAATTCCTCAAGGCGTTAGGGTGGGCTTAAGGGTTTACGGGCAAACATCCGGTTTCACTTATTTTCAAGGCTGTATGGCTTCAAAGCTTCTTGTTCCTTTGGGTACAAATAACCGCGATGCAATCTATGGTGCCCTATCAAGAACAAATGCTGTCGGCTGGACCCCTATTACGTATTCTCTAAAACAAGCGGTGGCAAACGATTTTATTGGCGTCGCCGGCAAAAAACATATAATTTTGTTAACCGATGGCGGTGAAAATTGCGACGAGAGCCCCTGCACTTATGTAATTGAACTTATGAAATATCGCGACGATATTTCAGTTGATGTTATTGCTTTTGATGTTAACGATTACGAGGCACGCACGCAATTGAGGTGCACTGCACTTACAACAAGCGGAAAGTTTTTTACCGCAAATAACGCAGGCGAACTTCGTGAAAGCCTTTTTGAAAGTTTGAACATCGACAAAGAAGTTAAAGGGGTTGTGAAGGTTAAGCCGAACAATTAAACACCGACGTTTTGTTTCACCCTTTATATGCTTTAATATGTGCCCCGGCGAAAGCCCCGTTCATTTCTTCAAGATTTTCTTTTGAAATTAAAGACTTATCAAAATCCAACCCGTCGATAATGGCTTTTGTGTAAATGTGCACCGGCTCAATTGAAATATCTTTAAACCCGATATTTTCAAGAATTTTCCTATATTCTTCAATCGGCATAGCCCCTGAAATACAACCGGCCCAAAGTTGAGCTTGTTTTTTAATTTCCGGTGAAACGGGCCTTAAGGAAACAACATCGGCAATAGCCAAGCGGCCACCCTTTTTTAGAACCCTGTAGCCTTCAGATAACGCCTTGCTTTTATCTTCCGTCAGGTTGATTACGCAATTTGAAATAATGGCGTCCACAGTTTCATCTTCAAGCGGAATATCTTCAATAAAGCCTTTTATAAATTCGACATTTTCAACGCCCATTTTTTCCTTGTTTTTGTTTGCAAGTTCAAGCATTTCATCTGTCATATCAAGCCCGTAAATTTTACCCGTTTTCCCAACAAATTTGGATGACATCAAAACATCGATTCCGCCGCCAGAACCTAAATCGAGAACCGTTTCACCCTCTTTTAATTCGGCAAAAACAAGCGGGTTGGCGCAGCCTAATGAAGCTTTAACGGCGTCTTCGGGTATATTTTCTAAATAATCACCTTCATAGTTTCTTTCTGCCCTGCTAATTTCTTTGCAAGAACAGCTTGTTTTCTTTTTTGCTATATCACCGTAAAAGTTTTGGACTTCTTTTTTTATATCAAAATTCATTACCCGTCTCCTGTTGACTAAAAAATACATATATGCCACAATTGGAATATTAAAACTATATTCTCTTTTTGGAATATTGTCAAGCGAAAGTGAACCAAGGTCAAATGGACAAAAAAATTTATGATAAAAAAACAGAAGTATTTAAAGCACTCGCAAACCCTGTAAGGCTTGAAATTATTGACTTATTGCTGGACGGTGAAAAATGCGTTTGCGAAATTACGGAAAAACTTCGATGCGAACAGCCCCGCATATCCAAAAGCCTTATCAAACTTAAAAAAGCAGGATTAATAAAAGACAGAAAAGACGGGCTTAACGTATATTACAGTATCTCTATTTGCTGCATGGGCGAATTTTTGAGTTGCCTGAACAAGATGTTATAGTTTTTACGTATCAAACAATTTAAACAGTCGCTCTTGAATTATTTCTTCATCCATTTCCGCACTTTTTCTATTCAAATCAAGAGCTTTTTGATATTCATTGGCCGCGCAAATTTTCTCGCTCAAAGCGTCATGGGCACGCCCCAAATTAAAGTGGGCTAAAACATAGTAGTCATTAATGTCAACCGCGGTTTCAAAATAGGTCATCGCGCGATTTGCATCCCCAAGGCCATCAAGGAAAATCACACCCAGGTTGTTGTATGCAATATCATAATTAGGATCAAGATCGATCGCTTTTGTATAATTTAAAATTGCATTTTCAACAAGATCCTTTTCCCAATAGGCCATCGCCAAGCGCGAATAGGCGCGCGAGTTTTTGGTATCATTTTTAAGCGCCCTTTCATAATAGCTCACAGCCTCATCCAGATTGTTTATATCATAGTAAATATCCGCAATCGCCTGGTAAATATGCGCCTTATTTTCCGTCAATGGTAGCGCAGAAGTCAGGGTCGAAATTGCAAGCTCGCTATTGCCTTGAATCTGATGATAAATCGTCGCTAAAGCTTGCGCTACAATCGCCGTCCATTCTTTATCAGGATTTAATTCAAACGCTTTTTTATAGTAAAAAACAGCTTCATCATACTGTTCCAATTGAACACAGGCAAAAGCCAGTGAATTCAAGTAAAACGGGTTGTTATTATCGTTCTCTAAAGCCAATTTAAAAGCATTTAGGGCGGCAAACTTTTCATTCTTCTTTAAATAAAGATGCCCGAGTTCATAATAACTACGGGAAAATCCCGGATTTTGACGAGAAAGAAGGTTATAGGCATCAATTAAATCATCAACCCTTTGTGGAAATTTTTCTTCTAAAAATTCTATCATGCTGACAACTGCGCCCTGGTCGTTGTTGCTTAGTTTCACAGCATTTTGAAGGCAGTGAAGTGCAATTTCATCTTGCTTTTCTTTTGCGGCAATTTTTGCCATTTTTTCGTAAAAATGCGGAGGGTTTTTAGTATCGTCAAGCACGCGGTGGTAAAATTCGTAGGCTTTTTTGTCTTTTTTTAGTCCTTCAAGCATGCCGCCTATTGTTTTTGACTTCCAAAAACTCAAATCATCCTTAACATTTTTCAAAAACATTTTAATGCTTGCTTTATCAACCAAGAACAACAAGGAACCGGAGAAAATACAATAAAGCGCTTGGAACATATTTAATTTGCCAAAATTATTTGTTTTTTCAAGCAAAGTAAGCGCCATAACTATACGTGTTCTGGCCGAAGAGAAAGGTTTTAGCTTAATAGCAATTTTAAAATGCTCTTTAGATTCAAAATAATAGCCGCCAAGCGCAAGGTGATAACCCAAATACATGTGCGCATCAGCGTTTTTTGGGTCAATTTTTACAGCCTGCTGGCATTGTTCAATCGCACCTTCTAAGCCAATCTGGCCTGTTTCATAAAGCAGGGTTGATAAACGATAATATGTTTGCGAAATTTCCGGGTGCGCTTTAATCGTGTCAATATAATGGTTAATGGCTTCAGATAAATCCTCGCCTGATGTTCTTAAAAGATAACGCTGATGCGCTTTTGTAGCCAATTCCAACGAATGCGGCATCGCCTGTTGCGATGAATGCACCTCTGTTGTGTTTTCATCCGCCGCTGCCACTCTGCTGAGTCTTACGCCCGGCCCTCTAAGAGGGCTTCTCGAACTCCTTTGTTTATCCCTGGTTGCCAACTTTTTTCCTTTGCAATGCAAATGTCTACTTATCAAGTTGCATCGGTATTTAAAGGTAAAAATTCAGTAAAAAACCAAAACAATACGCCTTTTGGAGTAAATTTAATTTATATTATCGGACAAATTTTTCTTTTCACGCTTGTTTAGCAAATATGAACGTTTCATTCAAAGGTTATGACGCCTGCCCTATTAAAAAACTTTATATTATTACCGGCTCACCCAACTATCCCACAGAAAACAAAAATGCCGTAATGCTTCACGATGAATTAGCGCAAATTGGCGAACAAGAAGGTTTTGGAGCCCATTTACAAGAATTCAAACACATAATGGCTCAATGGGCACAGGATTATTTCACACTTCGCCCAAATAACAGCATAATGCACGCTCAAGACCCTTTTAAGGATTTCTACGAGCAATGCAAATTCAACGAACAACTAAATGATAATATGCCTCAAGGCGGGAATATTTTCATAGGCAAAAAGCCTGACGGCGAGACTTTTATTTTGGTGGGCGAAGATTTTAACGAAACAAGTCTGGCAGAACCGGCAAAGGAAAAGCGGGCCTTGGCGCAAGCTTTTGATACAAAATTAGAAAATGTATATGTTCTGCCGCAAGTGAATTTTCACCTTGACACTTTTATGCGCCCCATTGGCTATCCTTATGTTTTAATAAATGACCCCAAACTTGCAGTTAAAAATCTCAGGGAATTACTTTGTGATAAATCTCTTAATGATAATGAAATTGGGAAGGTTGAAGAATACATCACAAAAACAAAAGATCTCGAAAGAAGTCTTTACGAAAAATATGGCTCCAGCACTGCTGATTTAGCAAAGAAACTTAAAGATTACGGGTTTACTCCTGTAAAAATAGGTGCAGTGTATGGGGGCGAAGATGACTCCATAATAGGTCGTATTAATTTTATGAATGCAATTGTTAACAAACGCAAGGATGGCACAATAAGCTACGTTACAAACGCTTCGCCCAGAGTCAACAAGGTTGACAAAAAACTTGAGGACCTTTTTGAAAAACAATTGCGCGAGATTGTCTCAAGGGAGACTAATGCAAGATTAAATAAGGTTTATTTTGTTCAAGGCCGACCGCTTGATGATCCTGATACAAAAAATTCCGTCAGCAAAAGCATTATTCATCTTGATGGCGGAGTGCATTGTATGTGCGCCGAAGAACCGAATTTTGATGCGTGGGTTTAGAAAATAAATTTAGGAGTAAATTTTTTTTGTTCACATGTTTTATGGCAATATGATTAACGTTAATATGCCGCCAATTGTGAGCACTGTGCCGCCAAAAAGCAACAGGCTCTCTATTTTCCACCTAAACGACTTGCACGGGCAAACCGATAATTTGCATGACGTCCTTTTGGCGAGTCGTGAATTTGATGAGAAAAACGACCCCGGGGTTGATAAATTAAAACTTTCAGGCGGGGACAACGTTTCAGGTGGTGATGTTAAAAAAAACGGAATGATTGCGTCTTTCTTTAACGCAATGAACATTGATGCAACAGCTGTCGGAAACCACGAATTCGACGCAGGAGCAGGTTCTTTCGGCGATTTTATTGATGCAAATAAAGCGAAATTCTTATCTTCAAACCTTGAATTTGCCACAGAAAACCCTTTAAACGGCAAGATTTCAAAATCACTTATTAAAGAAATAAACGGTACAAAATACGGAATTGTTGGCCTAACAACGCCCGATTTGCCCACTGTAATAAAAGCAGAAGCTTTGGACGGTACGAAAGTTGACGATGCTGTCAAAACTGTGCAAGACGTCCAAAAAGAAATTAACACCCTAAGAGAGCAAGGTGTAAGCAAGGTTATTTTGCTTTCGCACTCCGGCTATGAATTCGACAAGAAGCTTGCCGGTAAAATCAGTGGCGCTGATGTTATAATTTCCGGACACTCGCATGATGCAATCAAAAAAACAAAGGAAGGCGAGAATCTTCTTTGGAGCAAAACGGGTGAGCCTGTTGTAATTGTTCAAGCCGGGGATAACGGGCGCTATTACGGTATTTGCGATATTGACTTTGACGAAAACGGCGTTATCACAACAGTTTCCAATAGAATTTCAAAAACACGAGCCAGAAAAAACCCGCTTATTGAGTATGTTAAAAATGTGTGTCTTGGTGTATCTCCAACAATCGCTTACGTTGTAGCGGCTGACCCGTTTCCTGAAAATAAAAGAAAATCTCCTTGCGCTTGGACAAATCTTCTCGCAGACGCAATGAAAGCAGAACTTGGCACGGAAATTGCCCTTATAAACAGCGCCAATACACGCAAAGTGCCTTCTGTTGGCACTTTGACAAAGCGTGATGTAACAGAAACAAGCCCGATGAAAAATAAACTTATGACAACAACAATCTCAGAAACCGAACTTGTTAGTGCAATTCGCTCGGCCGCTTTAAAAACTTTAGGCCGTGACGATGGTGAACCGGGGCTTTTGCAGGTTTCAGGGCTTAATTACACAGTTGATACTAAAGGCAATTTGCTTGATATGAATTTTGTGGGCACCCAAGGTGCGCAGACAAAAATTGATGTAAACTCGCCGTCCGATAGGGTTTACACTGTTGCACTGGACGATTTTCTTATGGACGGGCGCGAATATCCCGAATTAAAGCTTCAAGGGCGCGAGGTTAAAACTTACGATTTTGATAAAGATAAAACAATGATGGACAATATCGCAAAATATACCCCCGGAAATAATCCGACTTTAATTATTAAAGATGACGGCAGATTGAAAATAATGCAAACATCAGCGCCCCAACAATCCAGCAATAGTACGCAAAACTTTTTAGGGTTGACTTCGCCAAAAACGCGATAAAATATTTTATGCAAAAATAGCCGCTCACAAAGGCTGTTAACATACCGAGAGAAATCGCTTTGTAATTAAGCGCTTGAATTTCACTAAAATCCATATGTATTAAAGGGTAGAGCGCTGAAGCCAGGACAATTATGGGCACCGAAATTAAAAATGAAAATTTCGCAGCTTTAACACGGTCAATTCCTTGAAAAATTGCCGAGGCAATTGTAAGCCCCGAACGTGAAAGGCCGGGAAAAACTGCTAAGCCTTGTGCAATACCAATTATAAGAGCGCTTTTCCAGCTTATACTTTTTTGTTCTTCATTATTCTTTTCGCGAATTTTCTCAGAGGCAAAGAGAATAAAACCTGTCATAACCAACAAAAGGCTTACTATTCGTGGTTTTGCAACTAAGCTCTCGGCAAAATCTTTAAAAATAAGAGCCAAAACCCCGGTTACGAATGTGGAAGCGACAATAAAACATGCCATTAAAAAGTTTTCATTTTTAAAATCACGCTTGAAAAGGCCGTTAAAAAAGCCTTTTACAATATCAACAATATCGCGCCAGAAAAATATAAAAATAGCGAGAAGTGTCGCAAAATGAATGCAAATATCAAAAAAAACTTCTTCACTCGAAGCTGCTGTAGCGAGCGTAGCGCCTGTTACAAGCTTATAAATTGCAGTTGAAAAAACAATGTGCGCCGAACTTGAAATAGGCAAAAATTCGCTTAAACCTTGTACTGCTCCAACTATAACTGCTTGTAAGGTCTGCATTATTTATTTTCTCCAATTACTCCCAATATGTCGCACAAGAAGTTGGTGTTTCATAAACACTCACCTTCGAAACCCAAAATGTTTCTTTTGAAAATTTTTCTTTTACGCGTTCGAAAATAAATTTTGCCAAAATCTCAGAGCTTGGCGAAACCCCTTTAAATTCAGGTAATTCGTTAATGTCGGTGTGGTCAAGATAGTCAACAATTTCATTAACTTCGCGCTTTAAAATTTTAAAATCCACCAAGATATTCGATTTATCAAGAGCGTTGCCCGCAACAAAAACCTCAACCTTCCAGTTGTGTCCGTGTTGGTTTTCACAAGCACCTTTATAGTTTAAAAGGTGGTGGGCGGATGAAAAATGTGTTTCAACTTTTACTTCAAACATTTTTTTATACTATCACAAATAAGGGCGTAAGTTTCGTTTTTATTAAGACCGTAAAGTTCGTGTAAAATTGCGGTTATTTGCTTATCCGGGAGGTTAAGCTTTTGAAGTTTTCGGATTTTTTCAATTGTGTCGGCATTGTTGGTTTGAATGGGGGCGGCATATACCATGCCGACAATTTCGCCCTTAAGAGTGGCGCTTTCGTAGTGCTTCAGAAGTTCTTGAGGGGTACCGATAATAATTTCTTCAAATTTTTTGGTTAACTCGCGCCCGATTGCAATTTTTATATCAGAAGAAACTTCGAGTATGGCCTCAAGCGTTGAGAGAAGGCGTTTCGGGCTTTCATAAAAAACGGTATTAACATTGCAAGAAACTGCGATTTCTTGTATTTTTGTTTTCTGGCGGGGCAAGAAGCCTATGAATTTAAATTCCTCGCTCTCGCGCGGCACCGCCGCTAAAAGCGCCGTCACCGCGCTCGCACCTACAATCGGCGTAACCTTATAACCTGCGCCCGCCGCCGCCGCAACAAGAATGGCGCCCGGGTCAGAAATTGTGGGAGTTCCCGCGTCAGAAACAAGGGCGATATTTTTGCCTTCTTTTAAATAGCCCAAAAACAAGTCCAAGCGCGCATTTTCGCTGTATTTATGATAGCTTATAAGCCGCGTTGAAATATCATATTTTTCACACAAAATTTTCGTTATGCGAGTGTCCTCGCACGCAATGACATCAACGTTTTTAAGGGTTTCAATTGCGCGCAGCGTTATATCTGAAAGATTTCCGATAGGCGTTGCAACCACAAACAACTCGGCCATTACAAGGCTTCCCAGGTTGTGCCGTCTTTGCCGTCTTTAAGAACAATGCCGCGCTCTAAAAATAAATCTCTTATTTCATCGGATTTTGCCCAATTTTTCTCGGCCCTTGCGAGGTTTCGTTCTTCAATGAGCGCTAAATCTTCTTTCGACAATACAATTTCTTTTTTTGTAAAATCAAAACCCAGAACGCTTCCAAGCCTGTAAAGCGTGTTCGCCTTAGTTTCATCCCCTGAAACAAGCGAAAATAAAACTGCAAGCGCTTTTGAGGTGTTCATATCTTCATCCATTGAAGTTTTGAAAGCTTCGGTTGCTTCCTCGTCCACGCCTTCGCCTTTTTTGCCCGCGTTAATTAACCTTTTAACCCCGGCCTTTGCGCTTTCAAGGGCAACTTCGCTAAATTCAACAGGCATGCGATAATGATTTGTAAGAATAAAAAAGCGAATAGTGTTGCTGTCGTAGGTTTTAAGGAGCTCATCGATAGTTAAGAAATTCCCCAGCGATTTGCTCATTTTTTCTTTGTTTATAGTTACAAAACCGTTGTGGAGCCAGTATTTTACAAATTCGCAATCGCTTGCGCAATTGCTTTGTGCAATTTCATTTTCGTGGTGCGGGAAAGTTAAATCCGCGCCGCCCGCGTGGATATCAATCTGGGGGCCTAAAAATTTTTTCGCCATAGCGGAACATTCAATGTGCCAACCCGGACGCCCAACCCCCCAGGGGGAATTATAGCCAAATTTTCCGTCTTTTTTCCAAAGCGCAAAATCAAGCGGTGAGCGTTTTTTCTCGTCCGTTTCAACGCGGGCACCTGCCATCAAGTCATCAATGGGTTGCTTTGAAAGTGCCCCGTATTTAGAATATTTCTTTACTTCAAAGTAAACATCTCCATCACTTTCATAGGCAAAACCCTTATCAATCAGCGTTTTTGTTATTGCTATCATTTCGCCGATTGTTTTTGTGGCAAAAGGCTCGATGTCCGGCTTCAGGCAATTTAGCCCCTTCATTGAATTATCAAAAGAAGCATAAAATTCTTCCGTGACAACAGAAGGGTCAACCCCGCGCTCGGAAGCTTTCTTTAAAATTTTATCGTCCACATCGGTCACGTTTCGACAATACTTGACTTCATAACCCGCAAATTTCAAATAACGATACAAAACATCCCAGGTGATATAGCAACGGGCATGCCCGAGGTGCGCGTGGTCGTAAACCGTCGGCCCGCAAACATACATTTTAACTTTGTTGGTTTCCAGCGGCTCAAAAACTTCGAGGTTATTTGTTAGTGAATTAAAAAGTTTAAGCATAGCCCCATTTTACAGGAGTCGCCCTCGGGTGTCAAAGAATGTGCTAAAGGTGTTTACGCCCAAAGTCAAAACCCTTAAAATAGGTGTCACAATTCAATAAAATCAACTACATCAAATGTATTCTTAAAGTCTTCAAGCGTCATTTCGATTTCCTTACTTGTGTCCCAAGGATTTACAATATACACATACTCATCATCAATCCGAACAACGCTATATGCATGTCTAGCAAAGATTTCGACTTCTCCTTCTGCGTCCGAAGATTTTATTTTAGCTGTGTCTGTAACTAAAAGACGGCCAACGGCGCAGGCAGTATTAGGGTTTTTTATTTTTTCAATAAGTTCCTCGGTCGGTATGTCGGCCAAATTACCGCAGAATATTGGAGTATCATCATGACCAACAAGAACTTCATATGCCCGACACATATAGCCGCCTTTTTCAATTGTACCAATACTTAAAATATCTTCTTCTCGTCCGTATTCATTTGCATATTTTTCGACCGCTATCTCTAATGCGCGTACGTCGGCGTCACCATTGGCGTAGTCGCGAGTTCCGCTTAATTCCTCGGGGAGAATTGTATAGCTTCGACCCACTCCTTGAAGAGTTACCGTAACACTTTCATCATCATTAACTTTTATGCTGTTGTTCAATATGTCGAGACCTTTGGGTGTGTTGGCGATAGACTTTATTCCGGCAAGGAACCAACAATCTCCGATATTATTTTGGCTAAAATCTTTATCAATTTCCCCGTTTGGTTTATCGATTTTGCTGAAACTGCTTGTACGACAAATTAAATGTTCTATTGCTTCATCCAAACTAGATGAATCAATTTTGCCCCGAGTTACGAAAGTTGTCATAGACTCCATTAAAGATTCTTCAAATTTATTTTGTATTTCGCCAACATATGTCCCATTATTTTTCGCATTTTCTATTACGCAATCTATAACATGTTTCATGAGCGAATAGCTGTGCGTTTCACCACACATTGCAGCTAATAAAGATGTTTTATCGTCACCGTAAGCTTTCTTGTATTCATCTAACACATACATAACGTTTTCTGGGGTGATTTTTCCAACATTTTCGTCGAATGAGCCCCTTGTACCATTGAGCACCAGTAAAAATTTTACCGATACATCATCATGGAGTTCTTTTGCAAGTTCTTTGATTTCCTGAATGTCAACATTGACAGCGCTTCCGTCCTTCTTATATGTAGTTTCGCTTTTCAGGCTTTTATCATCATTGTAATACTTTATCTTAATGATATTACCAGATTCATCGTAAAACTTTTTGTAGTCATCGAATCTATTCCCATTGTCGTCATATCTAAAATAAATTGCGTCTCTTACACTGCCATCTTTATTAATGGCTTCCATATGCTCATATTGTCCTTCTTTACCATAATAAATTTTACAAGAGATGCTTCCATCTTCATCGTACAATATGCATTGTCTTGGTTCGATTGGCGAAGTGTCTGCGCTTGGTTCAGGAATGTCTTTTTCAGAGATTTCTGGGTCAAAGTCGTTATCCCCTGGGTCAATTGGTGAAGGCTCAACCGGTGAAGGCTTGACATCCTGGTCTGGATCGCAAGGTTCCACGCTTGGCGATGGTTCGATTGGGATTTTTGTGTCTGGAATTTTTGGTTCCGGAATGTCTGGTTCGAAGTCATTATCCCATGGGCCAATTGGTGAAGGCTCTAGGTTTGGTACAGGTTCGATTGGTGAAGGTTCAACCGGTGAAGGTTTCACATTCTGGTCTGGATCGCAAGGTTCCACGCTTGGTGATGGTTCGATTGGTGGTTCTGGGTCGATTATGGGATCTGGGATTTCTGGTTCAAAATCATTACCCCTTGGGTCAATTGGTGAAGGTTCCACACTTGGTTCTGGTTTAATTAGAGGTTCTGGGTCGAAAGTGGCTTCTTCCAAAGTAGCTTGAGCCCACACCTTGTGGCCCGTTTTGGAGTCGCTGGTATCAAATTGACCTGTCTTACCTGCAGCAAAACTTGTGGTGTTAATACTTTGAAGTGTTTTAAAAATTTTCTGCAACATTCTTCATTCCACATACAATGTATGTATACTTACGTCATTATTTTGGGTTTCTTTTGCATAAACCTGTTTTTGTTTACATTTATTTACAAAAATCGCACGTGCGATTTTGACTATTGGCTTCTTTTCGTTTAGACTCTAATTAGGGTATACATTTGGAGTTCACGTGAAAAACACAGTGGTTGTCGGCGCTCAATTTGGAGACGAGGGTAAAGCAAAAATTACAGATATTTTGGCAGACAAGGCAGATTTTATTATTCGCTATCAAGGGGGCTGTAATGCAGGCCATACTGTTGTCGCAGAAGGCAAAACTTACAAATTTCACTTGATTCCTTCAGGGGTTTTATACGAAAACAAAACTTGTTTTATGGGCCCCGGCGTGGTTATTCACCCCGATAGCTTTGAAAAAGAGCTTGCCGACCTTATTGAACAAGGGGTTTCAAAAGAACACATCGAAAAAACGCTCAGAATTTGCCCTCTGACGCATATCACAATGCCATATCACATTGACATTGACCGCTACAGAGAAGATATTTCAGAAGACGTCGTTAAAATTGGCACCACAAAAAAAGGAATCGGACCCACTTATTCGGATAAATTCAACCGTTTAGGCATTAGGGTTGAAGATTTGTTCTCGCCGGAAACTTTAAGCAGAAAACTTGATACAACTTTAACAGTTAAAAATAGAGAATTATCCGGTTGCTACGGGCAAAAACCATATTCAAAACAACTTGTGCTAATGCTTTGCGAGGAGTACAGAAAGCTTCTTGAACCTTTTGTTTGCTTTGATTGGCAAGACACTTTGCACAATGCGAAAAAAGACAAAACTATTCTTTTTGAAGGTGCTCAAGGCGTTTTGCTGGATATTGATTATGGTACATATCCTTACGTAACAAGTTCGAACCCGATTGGCGGCGGCGCAGGCGTAGGTTCAGGCATGGGACCTTTGGTAATTCAAGAGGTTTTGGGTGTCTTTAAAGCTTATATGACCCGCGTGGGCGAAGGGTCTTTTATCACGGAATTAAACGATGAAACCGGTGATGAATTGAGAAAAGTGGGCGCAGAATTTGGTGTTACAACCGGAAGACCAAGACGCTGCGGCTATTTCGATGCTGTTGTCGGAAAATACAGCGTGCTTGCAGGGGGTTTAAGTTCAGCTGCAATCACGAAATTAGACATCTTTGACAATTTCGACGAAATTAAAGTTTGCACGGCATACCGTCATAAAAAAACGGGTGAAGCCACAACCTCTTACCCCACAAACGTTTACGTTCATGAAGATTATGAGCCGGTTTATGAAAGTTTCCCCGGTTGGAAATCGGATATTACGGGCTGCAAATCTTACGATGATTTGCCACAAAATGCAAAAAACTATATTGAAAAACTCGAAGAAATGTTAGGAGTGCCCGTAAGTATCGTGGGTGTGGGCCCGGGACGCGAACAGGTGATTTTTAGAGCGTAAATTAGTATTGCTTTGTTAGGAGCAAGGAATGAACGATATAATTCGAAAATGCATCAATGCACTAAAAGGCGGCAAAAAACTTATGTTTTGCGGGAACGGCGGCTCTGCGGAACTTGCGAATCATATTGTTGCGGAATTTGTTGTGAAATTCGGAGCTAAAAGACAAGCGCTCGACGCGATTTCGCTAAGTGCTAATATGGCTGTAATTACCGCTTGCGCCAATGACTTTGGCTTTAAATATGTTTTCTCGCGCCAAGTTGAAGCGCACGGAAAAGAAGGCGATATTTTATTTTGTATTTCAACAAGCGGGGAGTCAAAAAACGTACTTTTAGCTTTAGAAGCTGCAAAAAAAATGGGTGTTTTAACTGTAGCAATGGCGGGTGATTTTGAATGCTCACTTAATAAAAATGCCGATTTTATACTTAGCGCAAAGGGCGAAACCGCCACCCCAAGGATTCAAGAGGCGCAGCTAAAAATGGCACACGAACTTGTCGAATTAGTTGAAAACGGACTTGAAGAGCACAAACAAACTCTTAATAAGCCGCAAACCCGCAAAACTCGTGAGCTTGATTTTTTTAGTACCGAACGGGTACAGAAGAACAAGAACGCCCGCAATATCAAAAATCTTCGTGACTATACCCTTAAGACGCGAGAATTTGAAGTCTCTTATGATATTTAAAATTTTATTTAATTGAACTAAATCCTCTTTAGTTTCTTTTATTAAATCAACTGCTTCTTGGCCATTTTTTTCAATCAAAGCGACAGTTTCAAGAGCCCAATCGTCTGCAATTTTTATATAAAAAATCAAAATTGCACCCAAAAAAATCTCGAGAAATACTAAAAAAATGTACACGTCAAAAACCATTT